>JBHHZX010000101.1:0-11106 GCA_046758265.1 Phycisphaerae bacterium | reverse complement strand
GGTGGCATGTCTTCCATCGCGGCGTCTTCGGCAGCGGTTTCCACCGGCTCCGACGTCGTGATTTCGGTGTCGGTGTCCATTGCAAGCGCTACCACTGGTTCCGGTGTCACGTCTTCCCTTGTGGCGTCTTCGGCAGCGGTTTCCACCGGCTCCGACGTCGTGATTTCGGTCTTGGCACCCGCCTCCAGCGCTACCGTCGGCTCTGGTGTGGCGCTTTCGGTGACGGCGTCTGAGACGGTGGTGTCCGCCGACTCCGGCGTCGCGTTTTCGGTGGTGGCGTCGGTGACAACGGTTTCCATCGGCTCCGATGTCGCGTCTTCGGTGGTGATGTCCGTGGCAGGGCTTTCCACCGGCTGCGGTGTCGCGTTTTCGGCAGTCGTGTCCGTGGCCAGTGCGAGTTGCACCGCTTGCCGTGCCTCTGCCTCTGCGGCCAGTCGCGAAACGTCGCGCAGGTGTTGCCGGGCGGCGTCGAAGTTGGGGCGGAGCGCCAACGCGGATTCGAGGTAGCGGGCGGCGTCGGCGTACTGCTCCGCTTCCGTCAGAATAATTCCCATGTTGAAGCAGGCGTTGGCCTCGGTCCCGACCTGCGTCAGTTCGGCAAAGGCGTCGTCAAAGCGGCTCAGGCGGGCCAGAACCAAGGCCCGGTTCAGATGCGCGCGAGCGAAATCCGACTTTAGACCCAGAGCTTGCTCGAGCGCCGCCTCGGCCTCGGCATACTTGCTTTCCAGATACAAGCTGAACCCCAGGTTGTTGTGAAGATAGGCCAGCTCGGGGCGCCTGGCGATGGCTTGCCGGAAGTGGGCCGTGGCCTCCGCATGCCGGCCGAGCTTGTTCAGCGTGATGCCGAGCCGGTTGCGCGCGGAGAGGAAGTCGGACTGTAGTGCGATGGCTTTGCGATACTGCACGACCGCCCGTTCGAACTGCCCTTGTCGTTCGAGCAGGTGCCCGTGGGCGAAATAGGTCATCGCGTTGACTTTGGGCTCCACGTCGGCCGGCACTTGCCCCGGCAGGTTGCCGAGGGCGGTTTTTTGCGGCGGCTGGTTGCAGCCGGCGCAGCAGGTGAGAGAGATACCGGCGAATGTTAGCCAGAAACGGCCCTGAAATGGATACACGGTGCGACTCCTGTTCCCGCGGCTTTTCATCTTATGGTGGTCGTTTTGATGCCACCCGCCGTGTCCTTCTTCGGTTTGTACGTGCCTTCCTCGGCCTTGATCAGGATGGCTTCCGCGGCCGGCATGCCTTCGCCGCCCGGCATGTCGCGCAACACGACCTCGCGGGTGGTGTCAACCCCCGCCTGTGCGAGAAAGTCCATGATCACGCCGGTACGCCGGGCAATGAGGTCTTCGTCGGTCAGTTCGGTGTTGAAGCGAATCGTCCCACCGTAGGCCTCCATCAGCAACGCCAGCCGGTTCAGCCGTTGTATGCCGAGATCGCTTAACAGAGATCGATCAGGCAGGAAGTGCATGTCACTGACGGTCATGTCAGCGAGCAGGGCGTTGTCGCTCATGTAGGCGTACGTGCCCTGCAGGTCGGCGGTTGCGTACGGCTGCCCGTGCGGCGGGGCGTTGAGACGCGCGCCGGGCGTGTTGCACCCTGCCGCCAGCAGCGGCGCGGTGACGGTGACGATCAGCAAGCGATGCATGACGGATCCTCCTGGGCGGGTTACGCTTGGCCATGGCGCCAGACAGTGCTGGCATACGCCCGCCTGCGACTTCTCATAAAATCGGCAAGGTTTACGCTCGTCTGAAGGCACGCCGGATGAATCGGGCGGCGATCGTAATTACAATTCTCTGCATGCCGCGTCGCCTGGTCCTGCTCGCGATCGTCACCCTCGTGATGCTCGGCTCACTCGCCGCCACCGCCGGGTACGTCTGGTACCTGCGTGGCGTTTCCTACCGGGAGCGGTGCGCCGCGGCCCTTAGCGCAAGCCTGGCGCTGCCGAGTGAGATTGGGGCGGTGGTGCCGCGTTCGCGACGGCAGCGAGAGTTTCACGACGTGGTGGTGTGGCTGCCGGAGCGGCGTGGGCGGGCTCTGTCCTGCGACCGGGCGCTGGTGGTGCGGACGCCGCAGCCTGACGACCCCAACGCCTACGAAATCCAGCTTTCGGGCGGTTCGTGCGAGATATCGACGCGCACGTGGCTACGGCGGGACTATCGCGGGGTGATTGAGAAGGGACTCAGGCCGGGCTTCGCGCCGGGTGGTCCGAAACGCGTCACGTTCACGAACATGGACGTCTCGTTCGACCGGGACCGCTTCCGAGCCGAGTTGCGCGGAGCCGCCGGACACGTCGAGTTCCAAAGCCCACAACTCGGTCGGGCGAGCATCAAATGCGACGAGTTCAACGGGCACCGCAGCGCCAAACCCGTGCTGCTCACGGCCCGGTTTTCGCCGCAAGATTCCGGCATCCGCATCGATCGGCTCGACCTGATCGCGCCGGACTTGCCGGTTCGCGTCGCGGGTCTGCGCGAATTGGCCGGCGTCCGGGTCAGGTCGGGGCGTTTCAACGGGCGGCTGGTCTATGAGGAGCACGATCGAGGCCGACGGTTGACCGTCAGCGGCAAGTGCTTCGACCTGGTGCTGCCGGAGTGTACCGCGGGGCTGACGCCGGTCCCGTGGCGGGGACGCTGCCCCGAGATCGAGCTGCAAGAACTGCGCATCGAAAACCGGACCCCCGTGCGTTTGCGGTTCCGCGGCGTGCTGTCCGATGTGGCGCTGGGGGATATCCTCGCGACCTGGGGACTCGAGGGGGTCGTCGGCACACTTAAGCTGCACGTCGGTGCCGCCGACCTGTCGCCGCGCGGCATCGAGCTGTTCGTGGCCTCCGGCACGGGTGCGGGCATATCGCTGGAATCGCTGACCGCGGCGCTCGGCTGGGGCACGATGACTGGCCGTCTCGATGTAACCATCTCCGACCTGACGATCGAGAACAACCGGCTGAAGTCGCTCGACGCGGCGCTGACCGTCGCTGAGGCGACCAATCCGCCGAATTGGATCGAAGGCCGCTTGCTCCACGAAATCATTCGCCGCACGTTCAAGGTAGACCTGCCGCCGGTTCTGCCCGAGCGTATCGAGTACACTCAACTGGGCGTCAAGCTCGAGGTGCGCGACGAGGTTCTGTACGTTTTTGGCACACACGGCGAACGCGAGAAAACAATTCTGACAGTACGGGTGTTTGAGCACGACATGCCGCTAATCTTCGAGCCGCAGCGCAGTTTTGACCTGAGTGGATGGTTCGACGGCCTCCGCGCCCGGGCCAGGACCCGTCTCGAAGAGGGTCTGCAGAACCTGTCCCAAGAAGACCGACCGTGATCGGCGTTCCTTATGTCGCCCCCGCGGCACCAGGCAGCCCAGTGCTTTCCACGTCTACAAGGATCCCGGACCCGCCGCAGCTTGGCTCAGAACAAAGCCTCCCGCACGATGGTCTGTTGAGCTGTATAACCGTGTACGATCGTGCAGCACCAACCGAGCCCGAAGCGCAAGCGAGGGATGAAATAACGCCTGCGTAACGCGCGCGAATCCCTCGCTGGCGCTTCGGGCTCTGATTACGTGTCGCACAATCGCGCAAGGTTATTTAGACTGTAATTAGCCGCGAAGGGGAATCGCGGCGTGCACCTCCACATCTCTGGCTCAGGAGGACGGATCATGCCTCAAGACCGCCGAGTTGCTGACGCGAGATCCCATTCTGCCCCCCCCCGGCACAAACCGTTGCCGTAGGCGGCACAGGTTCATCCCCGTGGTTCTTCTCGCTGGATCGCTGGGAATCGACGTGGCCCGGGCCGATCCCAACCAGCCAACCGTCCGAGCACGCCAGTACGCGGGCCTGCAGGATGCAGACGACCCAAATGGCCCCGGTTGGGAGCCGGCAACCGGCAGGGTGCCGGCGCTGCACACCGTGGACAGATGCGAAGCTGAGCCCCCGGCAGGCAATTCAAATCACGCGCGGCGTATTTAAAGAAAACGTAACGATGCGCTCGATAGAGTGCTTATGGGACGTTCGCTTCTTCGAAGGCCGAGGGGGGCCGTGTGGCTCCTGTGCGCGAGTGGCGGTGTTGCGGCGCTAATTCCGGGCTGCTGCGCGCTGCTCTTCTTGCTGGATCCGAATCAGTCGCCGACACCCGTCATCACGACGGACCGCTACCAGCTTTTCCGATCCTTGGGTTACGCTGCACACGCTTCGATGCACGCTGTGCCTCTCGGAGGGCAACCGCCCTTTACCTATCGCTGGTCGGCCCACAACCCCGCGGGCGAGCCGGTCAACGAGCTTCTTGATTCCACCGCCGACTCGGCCGTCCGCTTTACTGCCGGTGAGGTGGACGGGCCGTATGACGTTCACTGCACCGTTAGCGACGCGCGCGGGCGCGAGTACACGGCGAGCCTTGTATTGCAAGTCGGCGGGGCAATTGGATTGGAGATCACCACCGAGCGTCTGGGGGTCATTGCGGGCGGAGGGGCGTTCGGCCAAACCACGGTTCACCTCAATCCGCGATTCGGCACGCCGCCCTTTGACGCCCGCTGGGTCTGCAGCGGCCCCGACGGCAACGTCGACAACGACCGATTGGATACGACCGACCCCTTGGCGCCTCGTTTCACCAGTGGCGATCAGGTCGGCAGGTACGTGCTGACGGCGACTGTGGTGGACGCCAACGACGAGACTGCGGTCGAATCCGTGGTCGTCGTCGTGGGGCAGATCCGCGGGCTCGAGGTGATCGCCAGCCGTGCGTCGGTACTGCCCGGGGGTGGGGCCGACGGGATAGTCACGTTGTTGGCCACGCCCATCGGGGGGCGCGGCCCGTACGAGTACGATTGGGAAGTGATCGGTCCCGACGGGCGGTCTCGAAACGGGCTGCTGTGGGACACCGCCGTCCGCTCCCCGATCTTCGAGAGCGGCGACGGTGCCGGGACTTTTCTCGCGCGGTGCGCCGCGACCGACGCGACCGGGGCAGTCTTGATCGGCTCGACAACCATTGTGGTCGGCCAGCGGATCAGCACGAAGGTGTCTGCCGATCGTCTGGCGCTGCCCGTGGCCGGGACCGACGCGGCGCAAGCAACCCTGACGGCGGACGTTCGCGGCGGGCGCGACCCGGTCAGTATCCAATGGCATGTCATCACACCGGGTGGGGAGGACGCCGCCGCTCTGCTCAGCACGACCAGCCGGCCGGAAACCATCTTCACACCAGGCGACCAGGCCGGCTCGTACGTGGTCCGTTGCACCGCCACCGACGCGGACGTGGTCTCGTCGACCGACTCGCTGGTGCTGAGGGTGGGCGGGACATTAGGGTTGGTGGTTGTCGCGGAGAAGACCGCGCTGGCGGCAGGCGGCGGCGTTCCAACCGGTACGACCCCCTTGCGCGCCCAGGCCTATGGCGGCACGCCGCCCTATAGCTACGACTGGTCGGTGGTCGACCCTTCCGGAGCGCCGGAGCCGGGCCGCCTGGAACACACCACGACAGCCAACCCGACGTTCACCAGCGCATCGCAGGTCGGCTCGTACTCCGTCTTCTGCACGGTCACTGACGCGGCGGACACGTGCACCGCCGATGCAGTTGACATACACGTCAGCCAGCCGCTCAACGGGGATGTTGCTGTTGACAAGCAGGCGCTCATCGCCGGCGGCGGCGTGGGCGGCCAGGCTCAGCTCATCACGACTGTCAACGGCGGATCGGAACCCTACATCTATCAGTGGTCGGTGACCGGCCCGAACAACGCGTCGGACCTGTCGCGGTTGAGTGACACACAGGCGGCCAACCCGGTTTTCACGTCGGCTCTGGTTACCGGAACCTACCGGCTGACACTGACCACGACCGATGCGCTGGGCGCGGTGTTCGTCGATTTGGCGGAGGTGGTTGTAGGCAGTACGGACGAAAGCGCGCCAGGACAGAACCTCTCCGCCGACGTTTCGATCGACCGGCTGCCGGTGCCCCCCTTCGGGGAGACGGCTTTGCTGACGGTAACGACCGTTGGCGGTGTCGAGCCGATCGGCTACGCCTGGACGGTGACCGATCCCGACGGCGCGACAGATAACGAGCGGCTCAACTCGACCAGCACTCCGACCGTAACCTTCACAAGCAGCGCGACCCAAGGGACATATCGCGTGCGTTGCACGGTCAGCGACGCGGCGGGAAACCGGTTCACCGACAGTGTGCAGCTCACCGTGACGGACAGCTTCAGTCTCGACGTCGCGGCAGCCGTTACACAGGTTCCGCCGGGCGGCACGGTCAACCTGTTCGCCGATCGCACGGGCGGTGCGGCGAACTTCACCTACGCCTGGAGCTGCGTTGACGATACCGGCACGCCGGTCGGGAGCTTCGCGACCGGCGCCACGGGCAGCGGTGCAGCAAAGCAGATCGCCGCCGATGATGTGACCAACGCCTGGACGGCGCCGCCAGCGGGTTCGGGGAGCTCGGGCACCTATCGCGTTCAAGTCACCTTGACCGACGCGCTGGGCAACATGGCGACCGATACGGCGTCGATCGTAGTCCAATCGCCGCTGTCGTTGAACGTGACCGCTGATAACACCTTTGTGGCTCCAACCGCGGTGGTGACGCTACTCGCTGACCAATCGGGCGGCGAAACGCCTTACACCTACACCTGGCTGGCGGAGGACAACACCGGAGCGAACGCCGGCACCTTTACAACTGGGGCGGGAGGGATCGGAACAGCGACCCAGACCGACGAGGCCGGCGACGCGTCAAACGGCTGGTCGGTCGCGAGCGAAGGGGTTTATACCATCACGTGTACGGTCATGGACCATGCCGGGCAAACCTTCACGGACTCGGTGCCCGTAATTGTCACCACCCAGCAGGCTTTCTGGCTCGACGTGACCGTCGATAAGGTGGTGGTCGGGCCCGGCGAGGTGATCAACCTCGTCGCGGATCAAACGGGCGGCATACCCGACTTCGATTACGCCTGGAGCGCGCTTAACGAAGCCGGCGCGGCCGCGGGTACATTCGGCGCTGCGAACCAGAACGGCGTCGCCGGTGACACGGCCAACACCTGGACCGCACCAAGCGCTGCCGGGGCCGAGGGCACGTACCGGATCAGGTGCACGGTCACCGACGCACAGGGCAGAACCTCTACCGCTACGGTCATGGTGGAAGTCGGCACCCTGATTCTGCAAAACACCTTCTTGGCGCCCGCCGCAGCCGATACGACCAGCGTCCTTGGAGCCACAGCTATCGAACTGGCCGCGGAGGTCGGGGGCGCAGGGCAGGAGATTACGGTCGGACTGAACGACCTGCCTGATCCCCGCAACCTGGTGGTTCACATCGTCGACACGAACGATGGCATTCTCACCGGAACAGCCCGTGTAACCGGGCTCGATGCGCGGGGGACGCCTCAGGTTGAGATCATTCCGCTCACCGGCTCAGGATTCCAATACGCTTCCGGCACCGGCGTAGCCCCATTCGCCGCTGTGACAAAGATCGAGCTGTACGATCTCACGGAAGTGACCATCTGGCCGCCTGGGAACATAGACGAGGTGAGTGTCGGCGTGGGCGACAAATTCGGGCTGACCAACCTTCTCAACGCCGCGAATGATGTGCTCTACACTCGGGAGGGTGGGAGCGTGATCACCAGCGGCTTTACGGTGGACATTGGGGATGGTCAGCAGGGGATCACCTTTTCAACCGCTCCCGACGGTGTGCGCGATTACATCGTCGTCTTCCGCGCGCGTTGACACGGTGTTGCCAACCTGAGCGGCCTGGGGGCGCTACGGGACGGGCGTCAGGAGGAACGCCCGGATCTGTCCGTTGATCCGACCGTAACCGGTAATCTGCCCGCTGCTATTGACGGCAAAGGCCGCGGCGAGGTACTCCCAGCCGTGGTCGGGCACAAGCAGATCGTTCAGGTCAAGCAGTTCGCCGCCGGTATAGACGAAGGCGTAAGAGAGAGTGCCGTCCGCGTTCGTCACCTTGCCGACGACCTGGCCCGTGTCGCTGATGCCATAGGCATACGTTTTCGGAAAGTCGCTGAGGGTTCCGAGGTCGATCACGATGCCATCGGCATAGAGAAAGGAGCGATGCTCGCCGGGCCCCCACGAATGGCCGGCGATCAGACCGGAGTTGTTGATGACCCAGGCCTGGCTCGCACTGAGCAACGGTGAGCCGAGGTCGATCAACGTGCCGTTGTCATAGACGAAAGCCGTGGTGTCGCTGGCGCCATGCGCCAAGAGCGTACCGACCACCTGCGTTTGGTTGTTGATGTCGTAAGCGCTACTTTGCCAGTAGTCGAGCGTGCCGAGGTCGCTCATGGCGCCGTCGGCGTAGATGAAAGCGTGATAGACCGACCCGGTGCTCGAGTAGCCCACCACCTGGCCCGACTCGTTGACAGCGTAGCCCATGCTCGTCGGTCCGCCGAGCGTTCCCAGGTCTCGCATCCCGTTGGCGCTGTCCCAGAGAAACGCACGCCAATCGCCGTTCTCGTCCTTGGCTTCGCCGACCACCAGGCCGGCGTTGTTGATGTCACGGGCGCGGGCCTCGCTGCCGCCGAGCGTGCCCAGATCAACCATCGTGTCGTTGCTGTATAAAAACGCGTGCTTCTCCGACGAACCGGTGAGGAAATAACCGACCACCTCGCCCTGATCGTTGATGCCGTAAGCGTAACTCGCATTCGAACTGAGCGACCCGAGATTGACGATGGCGTACAGCAGGTCCGCATGCGAGTCGATCGTGATCGTCACGGTGTCGCTGACGGTCTGTGGCGGCGAAGACTGATCCGTCACGGTCAGCGTATAGGTCGTCGTTTCCACCGGCATGACGGTCGGATTCTGTTCCGTCGAGCCGTCCCAGCCGGGTGCAGACCACGAAAACGCGTACGGCGGCGTGCCACCGCTCGCGAATCCTGGCAACACAACCGGGGTCACTTCATCAAGAGTAACGTCCGGGCCGGCATCAGCCACCAGAATTGGACAGCCGAATTCGTCCACCTCAGCGCCGGCCGGCGTGTCGGGGCAGAGATCGTGGCAGTCGATGACTCCGTCGCCGTCATCGTCGGTATCGGGCACGCCACATCCGCAAGTGCCTGGCGCGCTCTTGTTGGGATCGTCGGGACAGTCATCACAGGGATCGATCACCCCGTCGCCGTCGGTATCGGTCTGGCACTCGTCGGGTACGCCGTCGGCGTCGCAATCCGCGCTCGTGGCCTCGGCGATGTCGCACTCGTCGGGAACGCCGTTGCCGTTGCAGTCCAAGCTGGTCCCGGAAGCAATGTCCAGATCGTCCGCGATGCCGTTGCCGTTGCAATCGGGTGGAGGTTCAGGCTCGGCAGCCACCACCGTACCCGCCGTGATCTCGAACGCCAGGTGGGAGTTTCGTGGAGGATGTCCCTCCTCCCACAGCATCTGAGCGGTTCCAGTCAACGTAAACTCATCGCCGACGTCGCCCTGAATACGCATGATGCTGAGATCGTTGCCGGGCTCGCTCGAAGCCCTGACGCCCTCCGGCAAACTGTAGCCGTTGATCGCCAGGTCGTAGAGCGCCATCACGCCTTTGTTGGCGCGACACCGCAGGTTGATGGCGTTGACCTGGTCGCAGTCGAACTCCTCTTGCATTACGACGTCGTCGATCTGGAACGATGCCGAGGCACCATCCCAGATGAGAACGAAACTGTGCTGGCCGCCGTTCTGCCACTCGAAATCGTTTTGATTTCGGGGTGGGCCGGGATCTTCGCTCAAGGCCAGCTCGAAGGTGTGGTTTTTCGTGCTCGTAGCGCTACCGATACGCCCCTCGGCGGTGAAGCAACCGTCGAATCCCTGACCGGCGTGCCCGTCGGTGTTGAAGTAGAAAACCAGATAACTTGGCCCCGATTTATCGTCCGAAGGCTGCTCGCCTTCGGGCCCGTCCGGGTTGACATCTACCGGTTCCTCGCCCAAGCCCGCGTCTGCTTCCGGCTGGCTTTCTCCATCCGAGGCGTCCTGCGCAACCGGCCCGGTAGAAGGCTCATCGCCGGCGGAAGGGCTGCTCTCGCCAGAAGCGCTGCTGGGAACGGGGATGCCCCACAGGGCATCGCCTTCGTCTTCCGGAAAACAGCCCACGAAGACGAACAGCAGCAGAGGCGCGCACAGCAGAATCGAAAGGTTGCGATTCACAGGTTGCTCTTCTTTCCCGTCCTTCCGGGCGCCGAAGCACCGCTCGAAACCGGGCTCTCTCACGTTTATATTTGCAATACAAAGTACAGAAAGGAAAATCTTGTTCCGTTTATGGGCAGTGGGTCTTGTCCCATACGCCCGTCAAGCCTGATAATCTCGTGTATCCCAGCTTAGCTGTCCGTTGAAAAAGGAGACTGGCTTCGAGCCGTCGGCCGAAACCCCCGGCAAATAAAGGTGTCTGGGAGGTGCCTGTCCCCTTTTTCACGCGAGCGTCAACAGCCACACCGCAAAGGACTCCTCGCCGCGAGGCACCAGCCGATTGATGTCCAGAAAGGCGTCCGCATCGGTTTGCTGCATCACGTCGTCGAGCGAAGGCGGGGACTGCCAGCGCTACAGTATTGTTCGGGCGCAGGCCTCAAGACGTTACAGGCACTGGCGCCGCACACCGACCCGTGGTTGACGCTGAAGTGCTGCACCCCGTCGCGCATTCACGATCAGGGCGCGGCGATCGAGGTCCTGCCCGGCTTCCTGCCGTGTGAACCTGAGCCCCCCAACGGCACGAGCGACAGGCAGAGATGACGCCTGCGTTGAGCACCGGCAGTATCCCCGCAGTTGCCGCCCGAAACGATGCGAAACGGCGCGTCTTGGCGCGCTGACCGTGCTCGACTCGCTGAAGCGGCTGATCCACACGAACCCCCTGTTGCTGCGGAAAAAAAGCCGCATTGTGCGAACCGATGCGCCGCTAGGCGAAGCACGCCCCCAAGGAGATTCGAACTCCTGCTGCCGGCTTGAAAAGCCGGTGTCCTAGGCCTCTAGACGATGGGGGCTTCGAGATGCGCGATGATAGAATGTGCCGGCAACACCGTCAACTTCGGTCTCGTGGCGGCGGCTGGGGCCGTTCCCAGTTGCCCGGCACGCTTTGAGCGCGACCGCAATGTACCGCGCCGTCAATCTGATAAAGCACGAGCCAAGCGCTGCCGTCGAGAGTGGGGTTGCAGCCGAGGGTCGGAGGGCGGTGGCGG
>JBHHZX010000100.1:0-11144 GCA_046758265.1 Phycisphaerae bacterium | reverse complement strand
TAGTCGCGGCCGCCGGCTTTGCTGTCGGTGCCGGACATCTTGAAGCCGCCGAAGGGCTGCACGTCTACCAGCGCGCCAGTGCACTTGCGGTTGAAGTACAGGTTGCCGACGTGGAACTCGTGCCGGGCGCGCTCCAATCGGAAGCGATCGCTCGAGTACAGCGATCCGGTCAGGCCGTACTCCGTACCGTTGGCGATGTCGAGGCAGTCGTCGAAGTCCTTCGCCTTGATCACCGCCAGCACCGGGCCGAAAACCTCCTCCTGCGCGAGGCGCGCGTTACGGTCGACATCGGCGATGATCGTCGGCGGGATGAAATAGCCGGCGGATTGGGGATTGCCGATTGCGGATTGCGGATTGGAACCGGGAGCTTGGGGCCTGGGAATGTCGGGGGCGGGGGTGCCGAGGACCATTCGGCCTTCGGTGTGGCCAATCTGAACGTAGGCGAGGATCTTGTCGAAGGCGGCCTGGTCGATGACCGCGCCCATGTAATAGTTTTCCTCCGACGTGGTGTCGCCGACGGTGAGCGTCCTGGCCTGGGCGACCACGCGAGCAAGCTGGTCGTCATAGATGTCCTGATGGGCGATCAGCCGCGAGCAGGCCGAGCACTTCTGGCCTTGAAAGCCGAAGGCCGAAGTGATGATGCCGGCGGTTGCCGCTTCGAGGTCGGCGGTCTCGTCGACGACGATACAGTCCTTGCCGCCCATTTCGAGCACGGAACGTTTGAGCCAGATCTGCCCGGGCGATACCTTGCCGCAGCGCTCGAAGATGCCGAGGCCGACCTCCTTGGAGCCGGTAAACGACACAAAGCGTGTCTGCGGGTGCTCGACGAGGAAATCGCCGATCTCGGCGCCGGAGCCGGGACAGAAGTTGAGCACGCCCGGCGGCAAACCGGCCTCTTCAAAGATATCCACCATGACGGCGGCCACGACCGGCGCCGTGCTGGCCGGCTTGAGCACGACGGTGTTGCCGGTGACGATCGCCGCGCTGGTCATCCCGCAGCAGATCGCGAGCGGGAAGTTCCAGGGCGGGATGACGACGCCGACGCCGAGCGGAATGTAACGCAGCTCGTTGTCTTCGCCGGGGAACGGCGTGACCGCTTGTGGGCCGCCGAGGCGAATCATCTCGCGGCCGTAGAACTCGAGAAAGTCGATCGACTCGCAGACATCGGCGTAGCCCTCGATCCAGCTCTTGCTCTCCTCGAAGCACTCCCAGGCGGTCAGCTCAAAGATGCGCCGGCGCATGATGGCCGCTGCCTTGAACAGAATGCGAGCGCGGGTCTCGGGATCGACGCGGCTCCAGGTCTTGAACGTATCGGCAGCCTTTTTGATCGCCAGCTCGGCGTTATCCTGGTCGGCCTTTGAGACGTAGCCGACGACGGTCTTGGTATTGGCCGGCATGATCGAGTCAATCTTCTTGTCGGTCTCGATTCTTTTCTCGCCGATGCGCAGTGGATAGAACCGGCCAAGCTTGCCGCGGACACCTCGGAGGGCGGCGACCATCTTCTCGCGCGGCTCGCGCTCGGCGAAGTTGACATACGGCTCGGGACGGTAAGGTGTCAGCATGGCGCGCCTCCGAGGCTGGGGTCCCAAAGACAGGCCGCGATTATAGGGTGGCCGCGCGCGGCACGCACATTTGTCCTTACGGAATCACCGGCAACGACGAAAGCGGCGGGAGCGGCGAGGGCAGGGGGAAGAACTCCGACTCCGTCCGCGCGGCCCCCATGATCTCGCTGATCTGTTTGACCACATCGGGGTGCTCGTCCGCCACGTTGTTCTTCTCGCCGACGTTTGCTTCAAGGTCGTACAGCTCGATCGCGGCATCGCGGCTCCGCCCGAGATTGCGGCGCAGCCCTTTCCAGCGCCCGATCCGCACCGCCTGGCTTCCACCTCGGCTGCGATACTCCCAGTACAGATACCGATGCTTCCGCTGCCCGGTCTTGCCCAAAAGCGTCGGCAGGAAACTAATGCCATCAATGTCCTCCGGCGGTTCGGCCCCGGCGATTTCCACCAGCGTCGGCAGCACGTCCCAGAACGCGGACACGTGCTCGGTCGTCGTGCCGGGCTTGATCCGTCCCTTCCAGCGCACAATCATTGGAACGCGAATGCCCCCCTCATATAGATCGCATTTCAGTCCCCGTAGGGGCCCGGCGCTGGCGAAGAACTTCGAGTCCGTTCCGCCATTGAAGGTCGGACCGTTATCGCTGCTGAAGAGGATCACCGTGTCGTCGTCCAGGCCCAGCTCTTTCAGAAGGTCCATCATTCGGCCGATGTCGCGGTCCATACGCGTAACCATGGCGGCGTAGCCGGCGCGGGGGGCGGGGTGCGGCAAGTATCCTCTCTGTCCGAGGTAGGGCGCGTCTCTCCAGCGCCCAAGATAGCGCTGCAGCGAATCGTCCGGAACCTGAATCGCGGCGTGCGGCACCGGCGTGGCGTAGTAAAGGAAGAAAGGGTGGTTTCTGTGCTTGCGAATGAACGCCAGTGCTTCTTCGATCATGAGGTCCGGCGCGTACTGCGCGCCCTTGAACCGATCGTAGCCAGCCCGCTCGTCCGGAGCTTTCGCGATGCGCTGATGCGCCGAGAAGTACTCGTTGCCTTCCAGCACGCACTTCTCGCCGTTGCGCCAAAGGTGCGTCGGATAATAGTTGTGCGCGGCGCGCTGGCAGAGATGGCCGTACCAGTGATCGAAGCCTTGCTTGTTGGGATGACCGCTGGAAGCGGGCCCGCCCAGCCCCCACTTGCCGATCGCGCACGTGGCGTAGCCTTGCCGTTGCAGCAGGGCACCGAGCGTCGCCGTGCCTTCGGGGAGCGGAAGCTGGCCTTCCGTCGCGTCGCGTTCCCAGCCGCCCATCTCATAGTTGTCGCGGATGTAGGCGTGCCCGGTGTGCTTGCCGGTCAGTAGCGTGCAACGCGACGGCGCGCAGACCGGACTGCCCGAATAATGTTGTGTGAACCGCAGGCCCTCCGCAGCGATGGCGTCGATGTTGGGCGTCCCGATTCTTTCCTGGCCGTAGCAGCCCAGTTCCCCGTATCCCAGGTCGTCGGCCAGGATGAAGATGATGTTAGGTTTACGCTGGGCGTGCTCACGGCCGAATCCCAATTCCGGCATCGCCAGCGACGCTGCCCCCAGTCCCATGGACCTGAGGAAGTCGCGTCGGTTGAAGCTGCTCTTCACCGTGTTATCTCCCTGGAAGCCTGGATGACGAGCGGCTCTCGCCTGGCAACATCATCTGCGCGGCGCTCAGTCGGCCGCCCGGACACCCCCACACGGCACGACCGATTATGGGACGGTACACGATCACGGTCAGACGACGCCTCTTGGGCCGGCGTAAATCATATATTGCCAGAGCATTGCAGGACAACAGCCCTTGGCTGGATGAACCCGTCTCGACGATTACGCACGTCCCGGCTCGCCTAGCCCGATACACACCATAGCGTAATGAGCGAAACGACCGTCGAGACACATACCGCCGGCCTGCGAGCCCACGACGGCTTGATCGAAAGCGCGCTCGCCGAACTGGATGCGAGACTATCGGCGTGGCTGGCGGCAATGCGGGAGGGACAGACGGCTGTGCTGAGCGGTGTCAGCCAGCTCGTCTCTGTGGCGGAAGAGAGTAGGCGTCTGGCGCGGGTGGCGGCCGACGGCTCCGATCGACGACCGAGCACCGCGACTCGCCGCGGCGGCCAGCTGTTCCAAGGGCAAGTACCGAGCGCTACGGCAACCAGGTCGCAGCAGCAGACGTCCGAAACACCGGCCCCGCCCTCAATCGACGAGGCGGCGTTGACGGAAGATGACCAAGCCCTGTTGGCATCTCTGGACGCGGAAACCGCCAGCGCGATTCAGGTGAAACGCCGGCTGGCCAACAACCAGAGGAGCGTTCGCGAGCTGCTCCAGGAGATCCGGTCGGAGCAAACGGCGGTGGACGACACAGAGTCACAACGCACACGGTGGTGGAGGCGAGGTAATGAGCGCCAAGAAGGCTGACAGCACGGTGCACGCCGATACGTCGGTTGTCGATCTGCCAAAGCTGGAGACGCTGGGTCGGGACGTGATCGCCAGCATGCAGACAGTGCGGGAGCTCCTGGTAGCCCGCGCCACCGCCCTGGAAGAGTGCCGGAGCGCGCTGGAGGAATACGAGGCGCGGCTGAGACAGGAAAACGAACAGCTCGCGCAGCGCGAGAAAGAGCTGTGCGGCCAGTATGAGAGTCGAGAAGCGGATCTCAGCGAGCGTGAGCGCCTGCGCGCGGAGCGAGAAGAGCGCTTCGTAGAGACAGTGAAACTGCACGAGACTCAGGTCGAGGAACTCCAGCGGCAGCGGGCGGAGCTCGATTCTCGAACCGAGCAAGTCAACGGCCGCGGAATGGAGCTGCACGAACGCGAAAACAGCGTCGCCGCCGCGGCCCAGGACCTTGAGCAGAGGTCTGCGGCGCTCGATGAAGAGCGCAAACGCGTGGCGGCGTTCGAGCACGAGGTGAGCGAAGTCTCGTCGAGACTGGCGCAGCGCGCCGCGGAACTCGACGAGAAACAAGCCGCGCTGGTGTCCAGGGAATCTTCTTTCGCGGAGGCGCAGGAAGAACTGACCCGCAAGGCGCAGGAAATCGAGACGCGGGAAGCGGAGCTTCAAAGGCTGTCGTCCGACCTGGAGCAGCGCAGCGTCCAGCTCGATCAGCGCCAGGCTCAATTGAGCAGCATGCAGCAAGAGTGCGAAGCGGAGATGGGCGAACTCGAATCGGCACGGGAAAACCTGGCCGCTCTTCAAAAACAACTGGAGACCGAGCTCAACGAGATCGCGGAACAAAAGTGCGATTTACTGCCGCGCTACGGACTCACCGAAAGCGGACTGTCGCCCGGCGCGAAGGCCGACGCCCAGCTTCCAAAGGCCGCAGGCCAGAAAGCACGCAAGTCACTGGAACGCTTTCAGAAGCTCTGCCGCGACGCCAAGCGCAAGGCGATCGGCGCCGGATAACGAACGCGGGGTGAGGGTAGCACGATGGCGTTAGGACTGTTTTCCCGAACCACGGCGGCGGTCGACTCCCAGTCGATTCTGGCGCAAGGGGATTTCGCGCCCGCCGAGAAAACGAAGCTGGCCGACGACCCCCTGGCACAAGCCCTGCAACTGGGACGCTTGGGCCTGATCGTGGGGCAGCGAGATCGATGGGCGGATCACCCGAAGTTCGAAAAGACGCGCGCGGCGGCGGTCCGCGCCGTTGACGAGCGCTTCGCGCTGGTTCCCGAGGGTTTCGTATCGATCACGCTCTCGATCTTCGATCAGCCCGGCTGCCCCGAGATGGACTGCGAGACCGAACCGTTCCTACTCGCCCGGCACGCGGTCACCAATGCGGAATTCCAGCTTTTCGTCGATGGGGGCGGCTACGAGGATCTCGAACTATGGCCGGAGGACATCTGGCCTCACCTGATCGGCTTCAAAGATCAGACGGGGCAAGCCGGCCCGCGCTTCTGGCAGGACGGACGCCATCATCGACGGCTGGCAAACCATCCGGTGGTCGGAGTTGCGTTCTATGAGGCCGCGGCCTATGCCGCTTGGGCCGGTTTTCGCCTGCTCAACGAGGCCGAATGGCAAATGGCCGCGAGCTGGCGAATTCGAAGCTCGGCCCACGTGCACCGTCGATACCCGTGGGGCGACGCCCTCGACCTGAGCTTCTGTAACATTTGGGCCTCCGGCCATGGCGGCACGTTGCCGGTCAATGCGTGCTCGGGCGGAGCGGCCCCGAACGGCGTACTGCAACTGATCGGCAACACGTGGGAGTGGACCAGCTCGGACTTTGAGAGCACCGACCGCGAAGGCCGCAATATCATGGGCGACACGCTTTTGAAGAGCATCCGGGGAGGCGCCTACGACACGTACTTCGCCTGGCAGGCCGTCAGCGCGTTCCGCACCGGGCTCGGATGCCTGGCGCGAGTTCACAACGTCGGGTTTCGCTGTGCGATGGACCTGCCGCCTGGTTGAGCGACAGATTGCCATCGGGCAGATGAGGTAAGGAGAAAACGTGCCCACCGCCGCTGCGACGGACTCCAAGTTCACCCCGTGCTTGATCTGCGAGACGAGCAATTCGCCGCAATCGATTCTCTGCACGGAGTGCTCCGCACCGATGGCACTCGTGCATGAAGCCATCGCCCAGGAGCGCGAGCCGCAAGTGGTCAGCATGCTCGGCGACAGCAACGTCGGCAAGACGGTATACCTGGGCTTCCTGCTCGACATGCTTTCACAACGGGCCAACGACTTCGAGGCGATCCCCCGGGGGGCCTACTCGGTGGACTTGCAGCAGATCGTGATCAGCCATATGGCCTACCGTATGTTCCCGCCGAAGACGCCCATGGAGTCACACGAGTGGAAGTGGACGTATTACCAGATTTGCAAGCGCGCTCGCACGCCGAAGTGGGTGAATCTTGTCATGCCGGATATGGCCGGTGACGCGATCGCGGCGGAAGTCGCAACGCCGTCCACGTTCCGGATCATCCAAAACCTGCTCGGCAAGTCCGCGGGCTTGCTCCTGCTCGTCGACGCGGCCCTGGCGGCCAACGGCTCCGCCCAGCCCGACTTCTTCGCGCTGAAAATGATGAGCTATATCGACACGATGTTCGCAAGTAAGCGCAAGAAGCGGATCAGCATGCCAGTCGCAATCGTGCTGACCAAGGCCGACTACTGCCCCGAATGCTTCGACAACCCGCGCCGCTTCACCGAAGCGAATCTGAACCGGCTTTGGAACATGTGCGAGAGTCGGTTCGCGAAGGTTGAATTCTTTGCCTGCAGCGTCGTCGGTTCGTTGGCCTATGCCACCGCGGAAAATGAGGACTTCGTCACGCCGGTCCCGCTACATACGGCACTGAGGGGCATATTGGAGCCGTTTGAATGGATCGTGGAGCAGTTGTAGCCCGGACGGAAGCTCCCGCCGGGACCGTGCAGCTTGAGCAGGCGGTTTTCACCTCCATGCGCTCCCCGATGGGCCGGGGATACCAGATCGTTGCCGCCAGTGCCGGGATCTCGACCGACGAAAAGAAGGAAATCGTCCAGTGCGCACCGTCGCACGGCAGTCTGTGCGACCCGACACCGACCGCGGTCGGGCTGGCAAGCTTCGAGCTGCGCAGTGGTCGCCGCTGCCTTTTCCTCGCGCGAAATGCGGGCGTCGAGCACACGGCGCGCGGCGGTTACCGTATCCACACTCACGTGCTGATAATGGATCAATCGGTCTTTCGTCGTTTCCGATGTGATCCGCTTGGAGTTCAAGCCGCGGCACTCCCGGTGATCGGCGAGGAGCGGGCGCACGATTCCTCGAAGCGGCTAGATCCCATTGCACTATCGACCAAAACGGGCGAGCCTGCCACCCGCAGAATCGGTGCCGTGCACCTGCTCGCGACCTCGGACCTCGACTGCGTGACCTCTATCTTGGCCGCGGTGCTCAGTGGACGCCGCATCCTTGTCGTCGGGGCGCGCGCACCGCAAGAGCTGCTCGCCTGGGTCCTGGGAGCGACGCCGACGGCCGTTCGCCGACGACTTTCCATGTCGTATGGCCTGAAGTTCTCACCTTCCAGACGGTTTCAGCTCGTCTTCGCCGACGCGGATCGCGACGAGACCGAACGCATCCGACGAGACCACGATATTGACTTGTTTCACTGGGGGTCACGGTCCTCCGGAGCGCGCTCCCCGTTTGACACATGGCTGCGCTTCGTTCGGCAGCGCTGGGAGGCGGGCCGGCATGACGACATCGATCGTCTCGCGACCCGACTCACGCGAGAGAGCTCCGCGCACGAGTTGGCGCAGATCGCGACGCTCTGCGCAGATATCGAACGACTTCCGACAGCCGACAGGCTGCTGCTCGATCGGCTGATCGAAAGACATTCGCGCGTCACACCCGTCAGCGAGGCGCACGCACGTTTGCTCGGGGACTTTAAGAAGGCCGCGGAACGGCGCAAGGCGGCGTCGGCGCGCGCCAAACAAGAATCTTCCCCTGACGGCGAAGCGACGATCATCGGCCTTGCGTAGGCAAACGGCACTGCGCCCCGCCAGACCCGTGAAACCGAAGCGGATGGATGAGACCTGAGAGCTGCTCGCCGACGGGCGACGAAAACGTCCATCAGAAACCGTCGGGCCCCTCCAGATGCTCGCCCTCTCACCGCAGCCGGCCGCTGCTCATCCGCGCGCAATGAGCAGAATGTACCGCGCGGCGCCGGCTTTGGAGGAATGAAAGACGATGTGCTTCGCGTAGGACGGCGAGAACTCGTACGTCCTCACCGGAGACACTTCGACCTGCCGTCCGTCCGCATCCAGGTAGATCACCCGTAGGTCCGCTTCCAACGGCCGGCCGCGGGCTTGGACCATCAGCTCGACGGAGAGATGCCCGTCCGGCGTTCGCCGAGCCCGCCGGACCTCGATACCCACGCTTTCCCACGCCCGCCGGTCCAGAAAGATCAGTCTACCCAACTTATCGGTGATCGTGCGGTCGCTGAAATGGATCGCTTGCTCTTGAACCAACTCGGCCAGCCCGTGTTCGTGCCGGTCGATTCTCACCCGGCGTCGCGGCGGCGTCCGGCGCAGATCTGCATGACGCCTATTCGTGACCACAGGGACCGACGACGTGCTGTCCGGCGTCACGGCCGGCGTCCGGCGCGGGGCAGCGGGTTGCGGTTTCGGCGGTTCGCGTGGCACCGCGACGGGCACGGGCCTGGGCAACGTGACGGCCGTCGCGATCGCCTTCTTCCCGGCCGGCTCGCGATCCGACCTAACGGCTTCGGGAGCTACCGGCTCGACCGCCGCGTCAGCCGGTTCCCCAGCGGCCACTATCGGCTCGTCAACGGGCGGGACAGCCACTGCTGCCGACGAGTTACGTTCTTCGCGCGGGATTCGGGCGGCCACGCGGCGCTCCTCGAGTCGGCGACGCAGCGCGGTCAACGGTCTCGGTCGGATCTGATAGTCGTACGACTCTCGGCAAATCTCGAGACTCGAATCGGCGTCCCACAGGCGGAACGTAACCGTACGGGGCCGCTCGCCAGCCCCGTCATCCGTAAACGATATCCCGGAGCGCAGTCGCGGCTTGGTCGTGGAGGCTCTGCCGAAGCGAACCGCCCCGGCCAGCCGATCGCTCAGACCCTCTGCCAATCGACGGGAAAACGCCTTCGCTACGCCCGCGCACTCGACGGATTCGTCTTCGATTGTCGGCAGCCTGATGGTCGCGGGTAGTGAGACTTGCCCTCGTTCCAACCAGGCGATGATTTGTTCGGCGATGCCGGTCGCGAAGGCGTCGAATTCCACCTCGGTCAACGGTTCGACCGTAGCCTCCATGCCGCCACGGCCGGTGTGAGGCCCAGCGCAGCCGGCGGCCGCAACAAGTGTCGCCGACAAACACGCTAAGCCTAATGACATGAGTTTCTTGGACACGGCTAACTCTCACCCGCTGTGCGGGCACGGGTTACGGGCCCGGTCGGCTTCTGAGGACGCCGCCATCCATGGTTGTATCGGCGTGATGTCGGACGGGTTGGGATAATGGATTCGGCAACCCAGGGAGCTTGGGAAATGGGCACAGGGCCAACAGTTTTTAGGACCGTAACTTGACCGATAACGGCGCGGCCAGGTGCGTCGGCGCTGCGCGCTATGCTGCCTGCCAGCCCCGTACGCTTTTTCGGCGGCGCTCAGCTCACGTGCCTGCGGCACCCTCCGCAGGGCACACGTGCGTTCCTGAGCAGCCTCCAATGATTGCCACGCCCGGGGGAGTCAGGTCCCTGACTTTCTCGGCTCTGGCCGAGCCGTTCGAGGAGCCGTTTCACGTCAGCCCGCATCCACGAGGTCCTTCACGCGCTCCACCGCGTTGGCCGCGTCGAAGCCGTACGCATCTGCACCGATCTCGCGCGCAAACTTCGCCGAGACGGGCGCCCCGCCGACAATCGTCTTGATTTTTTCGTGAAGGCCTTCTTGCCTAACCAGGCCCACCACTGTCCGCATTACCGGCATCGTTGTGGTCAGCAGCGCGGACATGCCAATAACCGGAGCGCTTTGTTCCCTCGCCGCCTCGACGAAACGCTCCGGTGCGACATCATATCCGAGGTCGATCACCTCGAAGCCCGCGCCTTTGAGCATGATGCCGACGAGGTTCTTGCCGATGTCGTGCAGATCGCCCTGCACCGAGCCGAGCACCACCTTGCCGATCGAGGAAATCCCTTCCTTCGCCAGCAGCGGCCTCAGCTCGTCCATCCCGGCGTACATGGCTTTCGCCGCCACTAGCACGTCGGGCAGGAAGAGCTCGTGGCACCTGAACCTTTGCCCCACCCTTTCCATGCCGGCGATCAGGCCGCTATCAAGTATCTGCTTGGGTGGCAGTCCCCCGTCCAGCGCTTTTCGCGTGAGCTCGGCGACTTGTCGATCATAACCACGCAGCAGGTTATCTGAAATCGCCGCCAGTACATCCACATCCACTCTCCTTGCCTGCTGCCGGGCGCTCAGTCCGCACGCAGCGCGCGTATTCTCGCACGGCAGCCCTGTGTTTCGCACTCACTGCAAAAGGGATAGGACATCTCGAAGCTGTGGATCTCTTTCGGACCGGCGATCAGGACCCCGGAGACGGATTTCAACGGCTGCATCAAAAAGCTGTCCCGGAGCGTAACGCCGATCTGCTCGGGGTGCAGGATTTCAAAGAGCCTCTTTTGGCCGCTGACATGCCATCCGCAGTAACCCGGACTGTAGCATAGCACGCAGGTGCTGGGCGTGGCGCGCCCCGTTCGCAGAAGTGCCTCCAGGAAGCGGCTTTCAGCAATCTCGGCCAGCTTGTCGGCCGCCACCGAAGCGGCGGCATCTAACATGGCTCCCAAGGCAAGATCCTTCGCGCGGAAGCGCTCCTCGATCTCCCGGCTGACCCGCTCGCCGAGCGTAACCACAAACAGAGACAGGCCGTCAGCCCGACCGAAGATATCCCCGACGGGCGTCCTCGCTTCGTTGCGCCCCTCGCCTTCGTACACAACCTCGAAATCCGGTTTGGATATCTCCAGCAGGACGCCCGCCGGGGCGGCAACCTCGGAAAGAAGGCTGAGCGCTGTGGCACAAAGCGCTTCAATCGCCGCTGGGACGACCAGCCCTGCCGGGATGCCCTGATTCTGGAGCAGAGCGTCCGGCTCCAGCGTCAGTTCATCCACAGAGACTG
>JBHHZX010000099.1:0-11151 GCA_046758265.1 Phycisphaerae bacterium | reverse complement strand
GTCCCCGCCTGGCGGTAATAAACTCTATTTTAATTATCAAGCCGTTTTTTTTTTTGTCAAGCGTCCCACAAAAACGGGCACTTGGTTGCCACGACCGAGGGCATTTTGAACTACAGGGATGTTAGCCGGGACCGGTCCCGCGACATGCCCGACGACCGCCTGGACAACTGGGCACTTGACACGCCACTCGCGCGCAAGCTGTAGTGTGGTGCGTGTCTCCTCCCGCCTTGCGGCTCGTGGCCCATCGCTTCAGCGGTGGGGGACACGCGGTCGGGGTGGCCCACCGCTTCAGCGGTGGGGGACACGAATTCGCCTCCGGTACGCTAGAATGCGCCGCTGGCAGCTTACTGCTGAGACGCGTCGGACGTCGATCCCGCGCAAGTAAGGGTACGAGCGCGATCAGGAGGAGCGTAGAAATAGGTGGCTGTCCCTATTTAATAGTGTCGGCGCAACTGCCGTACGGGTCACGAGGCACGGACAGTCGCTTATTTCTCCCCGATTAAGTAGTGGGTGTCTGGTTGTTACGATAAATAGGGACGGGCACCTATTATTGCGAAGCCGATTCGTGTCCCCCACGGCTGAAGCCATGGGCCACCCCTGCTTGATGAAATGATCTGGTCGGCGTGGCTCGGACCCGCTCGATCGGGCAATCCGGTCGGCGCGGGCCGGATCAAGTTCCGCCCTTATGTTTCGAACTGCAACCGTCGCACGCCGGTTGGGTCGGCGTCGCCGTGGGTGGCGGCCATATCGACGTAGGTTTCGCCCAGCGCCGTGGTCGCCGGAAGCTCCAGTCGTTCGCGGACGGCCTCAATGTCCGCCCGCGTCGGCCCCGCGATCTCGACGAACCATCCGAGCTTCGGCAGCTTGTCGAGGCAGACCTCGCAGGCCTCGAGTTGCCAGGTTTCGCGGCGCTTCTCGTACACGATTACTTGGTTGAAGCCGAGCCGTTGCAGGATGGTCGCGGTCGCGTCGGCATCCGCGACGACCGTTTCGACTTCCTCGCGTGTCTTGGTCAGGCCTGCATTTCGCGGACCCTTGTAGGTCAGTGTCGCTGCAGCTTCGAGGTCGGGGGCGGAGGCGCGCCCCCAATCTGAGCCCGGAGCGCGAGCGACGGGTATCCCGGCGTTCGAGAACCCCGCGCTTGCGCTTGGGGCTCGGTTCTTGGCCGACGGAGGCTTCACGCGCTCGTTCGGTGAAGCGGCCTCGTCCAGTGACCGGCATGTGCGCAGCCGCAAGGCGCAGTCCGCCGCCAGCAGCTTTCGCTCGCCGGTGTCGAAGATCCGGTTGGTTTCGAGCACGTGCGCGACTCGTCGCGCGCCGCTTGCGTCCAGCCGGGCCCTCAGGACGGCCGGATTGTCCAGCCGAAACTTCGCCTCAATTTCTTGCGCCATGGCACTTGTTCCGATTGACACGTCCGCCGACACGCCGCATGCTACCGCACAGGTTGACGGCAATACATAGCCGGGTCAGACCAGGCCCGTTTTGGGTTGTGGCGCGGTCGGCGACCGGGCTTGCGGGCACGGTCGCTTCTAGCGGAGCTTGGTGTCCATGAACGGATCCTTTTCCAAACGGTTCCAGGTTGCGGTCGTTGCAGCCACGCTGGTCGCTCTCGCCGGAGCGCAAAGCTACGCGCAGGTGGCCGGGGAGACCACCGGCGAGAGTCTGCTGCAGCAGCAACGGCTGATCGACGAGCAGCTCGACCGGCAGCGCAAGGAGCTGGCCCCGCTCGATGCTCTGCTGGACTGGCAGTGGGGCGGCTGGTTGGAGTACTACATTTTCCACTTCGATGACGGCATCCAGTCGCAACGCGTCTTCCAGCGGCCGGGTCTGTCGCTTTGGACGCGGCTGAGCATGGACGGCGGCGCACACGAAATCTTCGCCCGCATGCGGCTGACATTCGAGTACTTCAGCCCCGGCGACCAGTACGATCGCCGGCAGGATTGGGTCGGCCCGAATCTCGACCGCGGCTGGTACCAGATCGACGTCGGCCGGGCTTTTCGTCTGACTGATCCGGCCGACCCCTACCAGATGCGCATTCGCGTCGGCCGCCAGGAGGTTCGCTTCGGTACGGGGTACACGCTTGACCTGCCGCTCGACGCGGTGACGTTCGACGCCAAGCTGCACGACTTCCGCGTGGTCGGCCTGTTCGCCAAGACCATCGCCAGCTACCCCAACATCGACCGCAGTGAACCGGTTGATACGCACAGCGCCCGGCGTTTCTTCGGCGTGGAGGTCAACTACGAAGGGATCGAAAACCATCGGCCCTTCGTCTACGCGCTCTGGAACGACGACTTCACCGACGAACGCCCCAAGGACCCCCTCCAGAACTACAGCTACGACACGCAATACTTCGGCGCCGGCGCGCGCGGGAGCCTGGCCCACAACCTCAACTACTGGACCGAGTGGGTTTACGAAACCGGCGACAGTTATGGCGATGGCAACTTCCTTCGGCGCGACGACGTTGATGCGTGGGCCTGGGATGTCGGCGTCGAATATCTGTGGGATGTTGCCACGCGGCCCCGCGTCTCGTTCGAGTACATGTTTGCCAGCGGCGACGCCGGCCGCCTCTTCAGCCCGACCAGCGCCAGCGGCGGTAACCGCGGCGACCGTGATGACAGCAGTTTCGTGGGCTTCGGCTATCGCGACACCGGCATTGCCGCCGCCCCGTCGCGCAGCAACATCCACATTTGGCGGCTAGGCGGCGGGCTGGCGCCCCTTGAGAAAATCGAGCTTTGCCGCGACCTCGAAATCGGCACCAACTGGTTCCTCTACCACAAACACCACCGTCGCGGTGCCATCAGTGATCCCACCGCCGGCGACTTCGAAGGCTACATCGGCTGGGAAATGGACTACTTCCTGAACTGGCGTCTGGCGTCCGACCTCTCATGGACCCTGCGCTGGGGGGCGTTTTTCCCCGGCGACGCCTTCCAGGATCGAAGCATGCGAAACTTCCTTTTCACCGGTATGACCTGGAGCTTCTAACCATGTCCGCAACAGCTACGCATGGCACGCAGGTGACCCGGACTATGCTTAACGCTTTTCGGACGGTCCTGCCGGCCGGAATGCTGCTCGCGCTGCTGCTGACGGGCTGCCGCGCAGCGGCGCCCCGCACCGCCACTCAGCCGGCCGTCCCCACCGACACCAACGCTGAACTGGTTGAATACATCAGTGACTTGCCATATGTCACGGCCGAGTCGGCCTATCGGGCCGTTTACATTCTCGCGAACGGCGAAATTTTTCAGGGCGACTACGACACCCTTGAAGCGGAAATGCTCGACGCGCGTCTGATCGGCACCACCTGGAACTACGAAGCCGACCAATTCGTCGACCGTGCCGCCGTCGGACACCTCGTCGCGCGCGCGTGCGACATTCGCACCGGCCTGAACTGGCAGCTCACCGGGCTCGGCCGCTACGCCTACCGCGAGTTGATCTACCGCCGCATCGCCCACCCCGCCGGCGAGCTCGGCCTGATCAGCGGCGGAGAGTTCCTCGGTCTGCTCGCCCGCGCCGAGGAGTACCTGCACGAGGTCGGTCGCGCCCCTGGCGAAGTGGCCGAGCTCGGCGGCGAGCCCTCACAATAGCGGGAAGACCAACGACCCCTGACCGATGCCCCGTCGTGGCACGAAGTCCGCCGCAGGTGGAGCGCCTTTGTCGGTCAAGCAGAGGGGAAAACCGCGGCGGCCACGAAACCGTTCCAGGGGACTTTGTACGTCTGCTCTTGGTCGATTAGGGGGTCACACGATAGACGGGTTCCCTGGCAAACCAGAATACCACGAACATGCACAGCGTCACCAGGATCACCGCCGCGTTCAGGAAAAAAGCGGTCCAGGCGAGATTGGAGAGCGGGTTACGTCTTCGTCCGGCGCTGTTCAGACCCACGAAAAAGCCGGTCGAGCCCGTCGCTACGCCCAGAGCGGTCGCCCCGAGAATGGTGTAGTAGCGACGGCCGCCGTCGAGGTACACGGCGGCGAATTCCTCGAAGTCGAATTTCCACAACACAGACACGACCAGCAGTAAGGCGCTCAGGCCGCCGACCACGGCCAGCAACATACTCAGCTTCGCCTGCGTTTCATGTGGATTTCCCGTTTTTGTTCGAGCCACGGTCATGCTCCTGCTTGGCCCGCTGGCCTACCGACACTCTGGCCCAATTCCTGATTCTAACGCCCCGCGTCCCCCACCGCGACCGCTTCCACCACGAGCGTATTCTAGGCTAGCATATCTCTGATGGCGAAACCATTCGACCGTTCCAGACCACTGCGGCTCGGCGTGCTCATCTCCGGGACCGGCACCACGCTGGCCAACCTGGTCGAACGCATCGGGGACGGCCGCCTGTGTAACGTCCGAATCAGGCTGGTCATCAGCTCGCGTGGGACGGTGCGCGGCGTGGAAATCGCCCGCCAGGCCGACCTTCCGCTGGAAATCCTTCGCAAGCGCGATTACCCCGACGTGACCGCCTTTTCCCGGGCCCTCATCGGCGCCCTCGACGCCGCCGGGGTCGATCTGGTGGTGATGGCGGGTTTTCTTTGTTTCTGGCAGATACCCCCGCATTACGAAAGCCGCGTTTTGAACATCCACCCGGCATTGCTCCCAAACTTCGGCGGACGCGGAATGTACGGCCACCACGTGCACCGTGCCGTGCTCGCCGCCGGTGTCGCCGAAAGCGGCTGCACGGTGCATCTGGCGGACAACGAGTACGACCACGGCCCGATCGTCGCTCAGGTACGCGTGCCGGTCTGTCCGGACGACACGCCCGACTCGCTTGCCGCACGCGTCGGGAAGGTGGAGCGCGAGCTTTACCCCCAGGTCATCCGGCAAGTTGCCGAGCACGGCTTGTCCTGGCTGACCCGTCAGGTCGAGGCATCGCGGTAAACACGCGTTCTCCACCAACCAAGGGACGGATCGCTCAGCTAAAGACCTTTCGTTAGTCGTATCGGCCCACAAAGGACGGTCACAGTTGCACGACTGGTATGCCGGCACCGCGGTCGATACCATGCAAACTGGCGAAACGCAGGCGTAATTTGCCAGGAGCCGGCCCAGATGCGCATCCTCATCACAGGATCGAGCGGCCAGATCGGAACCAGCGTCGCTCTCGCGCTGCAACAGCGCGGCGACCAGGTGCAAGGGATCGACAACCGGACCAACACCTGGACCGACGCGATCCCAACGACTGTCTGCGACCTCTGCACCCGCCGCCCAGGCGAGCTACCGGTCGAGGGCAAGTTTGATGCGGTACTGCATCTGGCGGCCCACGCCAAGGTCTTTGAGCTGGTCGAGCAGCCCGTCCGCGCCATGGAAAACATGCGGATGGCCTTCAATACGCTCGAATACTGCCGGCAAACCGCGACCCCGATCGTTTTCGGCAGTTCGCGCGAAGTATACGGCGACATCCACCGCCACATCACGGAAGAGTCCGAGGCGGACTTCGTCGTTGCGGAGAGCCCCTACAGCGCCTCCAAGATCGCCGGCGAGGCTTATATTTATTCCTATGCCGAGTGCTACGGCCTGCCGTGCTTGGTGTTCCGGTTCAGCAACGTATACGGCCGCTACGACTGCGACGTGAATCGCCTGGAGCGCGTCGTTCCGCTCTTTATCGAGCGGATCGCCAGGGAGCAGCCGATTGTGGTCTTCGGTCGCGAGAAGGTCCTGGACTTTACCTTCGTGGACGACTGCGTGGACGGCGTGCTGCGCGGGATCGACGCCGTCGTGGCGGGCAAAGTAAGGCGCCAGACGATCAATCTAGCTTGCGGGCAGGGGGCGACGCTGGTTGACCTGGTTAACCTGATCGCGCTGGCGCTGCGCAAAAAGCCGCGGGTAGCGTACGAGCCGACGCGCACCGGCGAAGTTACGCGTTACGTCGCCGACCTGGCCAAGGCCCGCGAAATGCTCGGCTACCAGCCCCGAACGCCGCTGACGGCCGGCGTGCCCCTGGCCATCGAGTGGCAGCGCTCGATCGGCGTACTGAAGGACGTTTGACACGCGACCCCGGCCGACGCCCAAAATGTATCGTGAACCTGGCACACTATCGGCCTATCACCGGCTGCTCGTCCCGCTCTCCTGGCTCTATGGCCTGGGCATTCGCCTTCGCAACGCCCGCTACGACCGCAGCCCCCACGCTTCGCGTCACGTCGCGCTGCCCGTCATCAGCATCGGGAACATCACAGCCGGGGGCACCGGCAAGACCCCAATCGTGATGGAAACCGCGCGGCGCCTGCAAGAGCTCGGTCGCAGACCGGCGATCCTCACCCGCGGCTACGGCGCCGCTGGGCGTGAAAGGTCTGACGAGGTAATGGAGTTCTCGGAGGTGTTGCCGAACGTCCCGGTGGTCGTCAACCCGGATCGCGTCGCCGCTGCGGAGACGGCGGGCAGCGAGCTTGAGGTCGACTGCGTGGTGCTGGACGATGGTTTCCAGCATCGCCGACTGGAGCGCGACCTCGACGTGGTGGTCATCGACGCGCTGGCCCCCTGGGGGGGCGGATGGGTGTTGCCGGCGGGCCGGCTGCGCGAACCGCTCGAGGGTCTGGCCCGCGCCGATCTGTTTGTTATCTCGCGCTCGAACCAGGTCGCTTCTCCGGCGGTCCGGCAAATCGAAGCCCACTTGAGCGAGCGTGCCCCGCACGCAGCGGTTTTGTCGGCCACGGTCGAGCCCGAAACCGTCGTTTACCTGGACGGGCGTAGCGAAAACGTCGAAGCTCTTGCGTATCATTGCGTTCTTCCGGTCTGCGGCATTGGCAACCCGGCCACGTTTCTGCGAATCGTGGAGCAGTTGGCAGGGCGGGTCTGCGCGCCGCTCACCTTTCGTGACCATCAGCGTTACAACCGCCGTCACGTGCGCAAGGTCGCCGCCACCGCGCGACGTCGCGGTGCCGATCTGGTCGTGACAACTCGGAAGGATTGGGTCAAACTAGCGGCATTATGGCCGGACCACGCCGTCAAGGCCGCTCCTGAGTTGGCGCGGCTCGACGTGCGGCTTGAGTTGCACGACGACGAGGGCGTGTTCGACGACGAACTACGACGCGCCCTGGAGAAACGCGGGTGAGCGAAACCAGAGGACCACCGCCGCTCGACTTCTCAGGTCTCAAGCTGAAATCGCGCGAGCAACGCGAGCACAAGGTCTCGCTGTCGGAACTCGGATCGGTCACCCCCCCGGCTTGCTCCTTTGCCGAGTGGTTCGAAGGGTTGCCCGATTTGCTCGGGGCGCGCGAATTGCGCCGCACGGTTGCGGCGGTTGTCGCCGCCCGTCGGGCTCACCGGCCGGTAGTCTTCGCATTCGGCGGGCACGTGATCAAGACCGGCTGCGCGGCGCTGGTGATCGACCTGATCGGCCGCGGCGTTATCACCGCGCTCGCCAGCAACGGTTCCGGTGCGATCCACGACCTGGAGCTGGCCGAAACCGGCACCACCAGCGAAGAAGTGGCCGACACGATTCGTGACGGCAGCTTCGGCATGGTGCGCGAAACCTGTGAGCGGATGAACGAGGCGGCCCGGCGCGGTGCCGACGGTCGCGGTCTGGGGCGGGCGTTGGGTGAGCTGCTCAGCGCCGGCGGGGCGCCGTACAAGGATGTCAGCGTTTTTGCCGCCGCCGCCCGCGCCGGAATCCCCGCGACGGTCCACGTCGCGGTCGGGACGGACACAGTTCACGCGCACCCGGCCGCGGACGGAGCGGCGATCGGCGCCGCCACGATGGCGGACTTTCGCATCATCTGCGCGGTCGTGGCGCAGCTTGGTGCTGGCAAGGACGGTCAGGCCGGGGGCGTCTGGCTCAATGTCGGCTCGGCGGTCGTGCTGCCGGAGGTGTTTCTCAAGGCCGTCGCCGTCGCCCGCAATCTCGGTCACAACCTCGACGCCATGCACACGGCCAACTTCGACATGCTTCGTCAGTATCGTCCGACGCAAAACGTGGTTGTGCGGCCCGTCCAGCCCGGGCACGGGCACGCCGTCGTCGGACACCATGAACTGCTGCTGCCGCTCCTGCGCCAGGCGGTGCTTGAGCGGCTGGGGGCGTAGTTTTCCGGCTGGGCACTTGGAATGAAAGGCCGGCGATGCCAAACAACCAGCAAGCCGCCGCTGGGGAGAGCCAACCGGGCGTGCCAGCTTCCAGCCGGGGCGAGCAGACCGTGAAAGCGGCTGAGCTTCCTCGCGACGTCGCGGTGAGGTTTCAACGCGTGGAGAAGCACCTCAGTCAGATCCGGGGCGCGCTGGATGCCGCCGCCCGCGAGAGTGAGCACCGGGAATTCTCGATCGGACGACTGATCGGCGCGATTCTCCAGGTCATCGTTGCCGGTCTGGTGGCTCTTGCACTGCTCGATTGGCTCCTGGCGGCTCCCAGCGATTCGCTCGATTCGTTATTCATCAAGCTCGCCTTCGCCGCGGTCCTGCAACTTTCGGCCCTGACCGCATTCGTGCTGTCACGCGGAGACACGTAGCCCGGCGTTGACGGGGCCGCGAACGCGAAGGACTTTTAGCGTCCCGTGTCCCGTTTCGGCGGTCTTTTCGCAACTCTTCGTGTGTGCGCCGGACCAGGAGGAGCGGCGCTAGCGTTCGCGCGCGGGGCGTCTTCGCCGCGGCTCATTCGCCCGTCAGATCCTGTACGATCACGCCTTCCGGAGCCTTGAACTCGAATCGCTTCGGGTCGATTTTGACGTCGAACTCCAGGTCGGTGTACGCGATCTTCAGAACGGCCTTGCCGTCCTTGTCGCGTCTTTCCTCCTTGAGCAGCACGCCATGATCCTTGCTGAAGTAGTACACCAAGGTCTTGTGCGGATTGCCGGGCCGCAGGTTCTTGGGCGTCGCTTCGATCACGTACGCATCCTGGCCCTCAACGGCTTCCTCCTCGAGCAGCTTGAGATCGTTTTTGGCCCGCAAGTTCTCGAGAAAGGTCTTCAAGTTCGCCCCGCTGGCCGGATCAGGCTTGGTCTTAACGGCGGTTTTCCAGCCCATCCGCTCGCTCAACTCGTATTCATACTTTCCATCGCACACTTTCAGAGTGTTCATCTCCAGCTTCGTCTTGCGGGGGCCGGCGTCCACCTCCCAGATGGTCCTCATCTCCTTGCGAAACAGGACCTCGTCACCCCTCCGCATGAACTCATAGGTGCCTTCCCCCTTGCTCGTAGCCGTTCGTCCCTTCGCCTCGGTCCCCTCGGTCCGCGTCACGTTCGCCTTCAGTGACTTGTGTTTCTGCCACTGCTTGACAATCTTCTTCTCGACGGACACGAGATCTTCGGCCCACGCCGTCGCGCCGCAAAACGCCAGAACGCTCAGAGTCAGAACGCAGTTGCCAGTCCACTTTCTCATGTTGTCCCCTTCACTTGCAGAAACATCCGCGCCGGCCAGCCCCGCCCCACGGAGCGAGCCGCCGGCCGCGACATCGGCTCCCGGTACACGCCACGCACAGATGACCAGGCGAAAGCCCAATACCGCCGACTCTCCAGCCGCCCTATCGTAAGCGAAATCGCGGGCGGGTGGGGACTGCGAGGGCACCGAACCCCGCTGATGAGCGGGTGGCGGGGGGCAAGGCGGTCGGCGAAAGGAATCGGCCGACCTGAGGTTGCCAGCTCTTTCGAGAGCATGCTATGCTTGTGGTTTTCCCCGAGGGCGTCGCTCCGGCCGGTTGCTGGAGGGCTGCAGGTGGGGATGCCAGTGGACGATATGGCCGGTCGCGCGAAAACAACAAGCCGTAGCCGCTCGAGCAGACGGGCGCCGCACTTCGAGCAGATCAGTACGCATCCGGCCCTGCTGTTTGAAGTTTCCTGGGAGGTGTGTTGCCAGACCGGCGGCATCTATACCGTCCTGCGCAGCAAAGCTCCCGCGACCGTGCAGACCTGGGGCGACAACTACTGGCTGATCGGTCCCTATCGCGAGGAATCCGCAAAAATTGAGTTCGAACCGCAGCGCCCCGACGGCGTAGTTGCCGATGCCGCCGCCGAGCTGCGCGAGCGCGGCGTCGACACGCATTGTGGTCGCTGGCTGATCACTGGCCGCCCGCGCGTCGTGCTGATCGACCTCAACTCGATCGCGGCGCATCTCAGTGAAATGAAATACTTCCTCTGGAAGGACATCGGGATCGGCACGCCGCATCACGACGACGCAACCGACGGGATCATTCTGTTCGGTTATGCGGCGGCGGATCTGCTGCAGACGATCCACCGTCGTCTCAACGGATTTCCCCTGCTGGCGCAGTTTCACGAGTGGCAGGGCGGGCTCGCGCTGCCGCTCTTGAAGCACCGCCAGGTCGTGTTCCCGACGATTTTCACGACCCACGCCACCGTGGTCGGGCGAAGCCTTAGTGCCGCCAACGTCGACCTCTACGCCAGCCTCTCGGCGGTTGATGCCGAGGCGGTCGCGGACCAGCACGGGATTCGTCATCGTTTCTTGGTGGAGCGAGCGGCGGCCCGTGCGGCCGACACGTTCACGACCGTTTCCGAGATCACGGCCGAGGAAGCCAAGCAGTTTTTCGGTCGCGAGCCCGACGCGCTGTTGCCGAACGGGCTCACTGTGGAGCGAGCGGCGGCGCCGCACGAATTCCAGAACCTGCACCAGCAGTCCAAAGAGCGGATCCACGACTTCGTGCGCGGCCACTTCTTCCCCAGTTACACGTTCGACCTGGAACGCACGCTCTACATGTTCACTGCCGGTCGCTACGAATACCGCAACAAGGGCATCGACATCTTCATCGATGCCTTGTGGGAGCTGAACCGCCGCCTCAAGGCCCGGTCGGAGGGCATGACGGTGGTGGCGTTCATCATCACGCGGGCTCCGTACCGGGGTCTGAACGTGGAGGCGCTCAACCGTCAGGCGATGTTCAACGAGCTGCGTCACACCTGCGAGGAAATCAAGCAAGACATGGGTCGCACGCTGTTCGAGACCGTCGCGTCCGGGCGGCTGCCGACCTCCGACGACCTGCTTGACGAGTATGCTCGCGTACGGCTGAAACGCATGATGCACGCCTGGCTCTCGGGTCCGCAGCCGATGATTGTCACGCACGACCTGGAGGACGACGTTGGCGACCCGGTTCTGAGCCACCTGCGCCGCCGGGGTCTGCTGAACGCCGCCGATGACCCGGTCAAGGTGGTCTTCCATCCCGAATTCATCACCTCCACCAGCCCGATCCTTGGTTTGGAGTACGATGAGTTCGTCCGCGGCTGCACCCTCGGC
>JBHHZX010000098.1:0-11251 GCA_046758265.1 Phycisphaerae bacterium | reverse complement strand
CAGTCTCGGTTGCCCAGAGGTACTTCTGTTCGATCTCGCTTCGTGCCGGGACCTTCTTTTCTTCCGCGTCCGCCGTCGTCAGCGGCAATGTGACAAGGGCTGCGACGAGTAGGGCTACGAGTCCATGCTTCTGAGGGTGGTACAGTCTCATCGTGTTCTCTCGCGGCGGGGGAGTGCTCGGCCGCCGGCCGGCCCCGCTGACCGTCCGGCGACGCTTCGGAAGCCGTACGCTACCGAGACGGGACGGAAGCGGCAAGCGGGGGGCCTGCTGAGTCATCCCCACTTTGGCGCGAGCACGTTGGCAGCGGTGACAACGGCGCCGAAGGCGGCCGCCTCGCTCTTGCTGGTCCTCGAGCGTACGCTCAAAACGCATACTACTGCTCGTTATATGGCACCGGGAGCCGCTCCGGGCCTCGAAGACTGGGAATGACTCGGGGATGAGGTGTCCTTGATCCGGGCGTCCGCTGCGCGTTAGACTATCTTGTCGCGGGCGCGGGGGGGAAGGGGTGTGTCGGTATGTCGCTCGCGATCGGGTGCGCGTAACGGCGGGAGACGCCATGTCGCTGAAGCACTTCATCGGTCGGCGAAACGCGTTTACGCTCATCGAGCTTTTGGTCGTCGTCGCGATCATCGCGCTGCTGATCGCGATTTTGATGCCCGCGCTCAGCAGGGCGAAGGACCAGTCCAAGCGGATCAAGTGCGCCGCTCAGCTCCACGACATCGGCGCGGCGCTCACGAGCTACTCGGCCGAGTACGAGCGTTTCCCTCATCAAGACACCGTGGGACCGGCGGACGCGCCGCGTCACCAGCGGCAGGCCGTCGCGCTGTGGGGGTATTCCGTGCACAAAGCGATCGCGAATTACATGGGCGGTTTGCGCGAGTCGCTGGAAACGGGCGAGCTCTCGAAGACCCACGAGGTCTTCTACTGCCCGTTCGTTCCCGAGGATGAGGTGGATTTCTCCAACGTACTCTCCGGGCCGGAAACCGACTACGGAATCCAAGACGCCGAAGAACGCTACCTGCACATCGGATACACCTATTTCGGCCGGCTGGACGAGGTGGCCAATGATCCGGCCAAGCTGCGCCCCTGGGAAAACGACGAAGAGATGATCCCCTGGAAGCGAAAGCACTACGCCGGAAAGCTGCCGAATTCCGACGACGTGTTGATGACCGACACGATCCAACTGTGGGTTGGCGGGGACAAATGGCGAATCAACCACGGTGCCGGGTGGGACGAGCCGTTCGATTTCGGGAACCGCAACTGGGTCCCTCCCATCGACGGTTCCAACGAGGTGTTCGCCGACGGCCACGCCGAGTGGATGGAGCCCGACCACTTCAAGGAGCTGATCAAGGCTTCCGGCTTTGTTGAGTACAAACGCAACGCGACGCTGATCCACGAACCCGACGACTGGTGGTGGTAGCCGGCGGTGTCGGTCGAGAAATCGCGATAACGCACTTTTCGTGAGAGGAGAGGATGACATGAAATGGTTGGCATCTCTGCTCGCCGTAGCGGTACCGGTCGCCGCGGCGCAGCCGATCACACCGATCTACTTCTGGGAGCTCGAGTATTCGCTCGCGGACCTTTCGGCGCAACCCAGCACCGACGACCTCGTGCAAGGGTTTCCGGAGACGGCCACCCCGGGCATCCTTTCGGACGAGGTGATCAACGAGGGCCTCAACAACGGGATGTTCGGCATCATCGACGAGGCAAACGGGGTCTATAGTTTCCTGATGGTCTCCGGGCTCTGCCTCGAGATGATCGAGGGTCTTCCCAGCGAGGGGTTTCTGCCGAACTCACCAGGCTGTCCGGGGTGTCCGGGCAACGTGGGCCAATTCGTCGATGGGGAGCTCAACGGGTATCAGGACGGGATCCTGCGTGACTATGCCCGCGCCGCGCTGTCAGTCCGCTTCGGCTTCAGCATGCCGACGGACATCGGCACGCTCCGTGTCATCGGCGGAAACTGGGACCGAAACGGCCGCACGTTCCACCACTACGACGTGTGGGCTTCGATCGACGGCCTGGGCGACATGGGCTCGTTTTTCGCCGTCGCCCTGGGTGTGCGCACTGGCGACTTCACCTGGATCAACAACGGTCTCTGGGAGGCCAGCCTGACCGAGGTGCACGACTTTGACAGCAAGTACCTCGTGCAGGGCGCGACCGATCTCCGGATCGTCTTCTATTGCGTCGATAACACGCAGGGCCGTTTCCAGGATCAGTGGCAAGGCAACTTCAACGAGGACCCGGGTTACCAGACGGCGTGCCCGGATACCGAGCCGGAGGACACGGACGGGTTCCGCAAGGCGTTCGTCGGCTCGATCATCCGCGAAACCGACGTCTTCGCCCCCGGCGTGGAAACGCCCTGGGGCGACATTGACTACGACGACGACACTGACCTGGTGGACGCGGCCGCGTTTCAGCGCTGCTTCGCCAGCAGCACGACCTCCGGCGGCTGCTTCCGCTTCGATTTCAACGAGGACGCGGTCATCGCGATTGACGACTTCACAACGTTCGCCAGCATGATGACCGGCCCCAACTAAGAGCGCCTAACATAACCCCGTCTGAAGAGCCGCAGGCTTCAGCCTGCGCGGCCCCGCCAGGCCAATCCTGGCGATCCAGCACTTGCCCAGATACACTGTTGGCGGTCTGCGGGCGCTTTGGTCGAGGAAGCTCCTGACGGGGGCGTGGAGACCGGATTCTTGCGGCAAAGGTTCTGGGATCTCGTGGACGAGTTCCCGCCCGGGCGCGTTCCACTGCTCCTGCTTGTGATGGCGATGGCCTCCGGCACCGCCGTCGTCGTCCGCAGCGTGATTCCGGAGCCGACCGAGTTGACCGTCTGGACCTTCACCCATATCGCCAACGAGGAATTCAAGCAGCGGCTTGCGGACCACCCCGATGGCCAGCAGGTCAAGGTTCTGAATCTGGGCAACGCCATGTTCGATCGCCTTTCGTTGGCGATCATGACACAGACGGAGTTGCCCGACCTGGTGGAGATCGAGCAGTCGCACGTAGGCCGCTACCTCCGCGGGCCGGTGGAGCAGATCCCGTTCGTTGACCTGACCGAACGCCTCGAGCAGCAGGGCTGGGATGAGAAGGTGGTGCGGGCGCGGTTTGCTCGCTATTCGGTTGGCGAGCGAATCTTCGGCATCCCCCACGATGTGCATCCCATGGTCCTGGTCTATCGCCCCGACGTGCTCGCGTCGCTGGGCTACTCGCCGGAGGATTTGAGCACCTGGGACAAGTTCAGCGCGGCGGCGCGGTCGTTCTACCGCGCTGGGGAGCTGGGCAGCACCGAGTGGCGCGCGGGGCTGGCCTTGTCCACAGTGGAGGGGCACGATTTTCTGGCCCTGCTGTGGCAGCGCGGCGGCGACGTGTTTGACGCCGCGGGCAACGTGATCCTCGACAGCTCGCTGGCGGTCAGCACGCTGGAATTCTACGTGTCGCTGTTTCATTGGGATCCGCCGGTCGCCGGCGCGAAGCTGAGCAATTGGACCGAGGATTTCGCGGCCCTGTCCCGGGGGCAATTCCTGGCGTACGCGGCCCCCGATTGGATGCTGGCCACCATGCAGCTCGATGCGCGCTCGCTGCTGGAAGGCAACGTTCGCTGCATGCCCCTCCCGGCCTGGGAACCGAGCGGGCGGCGAACGAGCACCGGCGGCGGCACCGCCATGTTCATTCCCAAGGGCTGTCCAGACGTGGACCGGGCCTGGGAATTGGCCAAGCTGCTGTACTTCGACCACGAGTCGCTTGTAAAACGCTTTCGGATTCAGAGTATCGTGCCCCCGTTGCGAACCGTGTTCGACGACCCGGTCTTCAACGAGCAGACACCCTTCTTCCAGGGCCAACGGATCGGGCGCCTCCTGACGGAGCTGGCGGAGGAGGTACCGCCGATCAACGGCTCCCCGTACGCACCGGATGCCTACACGCTCCTGAATGCGGTCTTCGCGGACGTCGTGGAAGGGCGGGTGTCGCCCCCGCAGGCTTTAAGCGAGGTGGCCCGCGAGCTGCGCGAGATCATCGCGCGCGACCAGCGGGCCGTCGAAGCGGCGGGTTCGAATTAGACCACTCATAAACCATGGCGAAAGTCGGCACTCAGCTCGTTCGCCCAATCACGCCCTGGATGTTCCTGGCGCCGTTCGCGCTCATCTTCCTGACGTTTATGGCGTATCCGCTCGTTCATTCCGTTTACCTCTCGATGCGGCAGACGGTAGGTACCGGCGTCGACGTCTTCGTCGGTCGGAGCAACTTCTCCGTGCTGGCGCGCGACATGGTGTTCTGGCGTTCGATGGGGCGGACCGCTTACTTCGCGGCGGGATCGCTGCTTGTGCAGTTGCCGGTTGCCCTGGGGTTTGCGCTGCTCGTCCACGGCAAGAAGTTCTTGGGACGGGCGTTCTTTCGCACGGCGTTCTTCATGCCGGTGCTGGTCGGGGCGGTGTTCATCGGCGTGGCTTTTAAGCGCATCTACGGCGTACAGGAAGGGGTCCTCAATCAGTGCCTGGGCTGGTTGGGAATACCGGCGATCGATTGGCTGCGCGACCCGCAGGTTGTTCTGAACACGCTGATCCTGACCGGTGTCTGGATGTACGCCGGTTTTAACATGGTTTACTTCCTGGCCGGATTGCAGGGTATCCCGACGGAGCTGTACGAAGCGGCGACCGTGGACGGGGCTGGCGCCTGGCAACGATTCCGGCACGTGACGCTGCCGGGCATCTGGCCGATCGCCGCTTTCCTGATCACCGCCTCGACGATCGGCTCGTTCGGCCTGTTCGATCTGCCCTGGGTTCTGACCGAGCGCGGCGGCCCGGGCCGGGCCAGCACGACGGTGATGGTCTACTTGTACGAGAAAGGCTTTCTGGGGGGCGATCTCGGCTACGCCGCCGCGATGGGTTGGATCATCACGATCCTGCTTCTGTTGATCGCCCTGCTGCAACTGAAGGTTTCCCGGGCGTGGGCCGACTGAGCCGGCCTGCCGACAAGCCGGGATGAGGCGCGTCTATGCGTGTCGAGCGACTGGTCATCTACACTCTGCTGGTTCTCGTGACCGTCTTTGCGCTGGGGCCTTTTGCCTGGATGCTCTCGGGATCGTTCAAAACCCAAGCGGAGATCATGCAGCCCGGCTTCGGCCGCCTGATTCCCGAGTCGCCCACCGCGCACAACTACCGCTTTCTCTTCGAGCACGTCGCCTTCGGCGGCTATCTGGTCAACACGGTCTTCGTGTCGAGCATATCGGCGCTGCTGACCACGCTGATCAGTGCGCTGGGCGGCTACGCGCTGGCCAAATACAGCTTTCGCGGCAAGGGCCTCGTGACCACGGTCGTTCTGGGGACGATGCTATTGCCGCCGGTGGTGTTGCTGGCCCCGCTCTTCAAGCTCGTCTATGCGTTGCATTTAATTGACAGCTTCTGGGGGTTGATCCTGCCCGGCGCGGCCAGCGGGTTCGGCGTCCTCATCATGCGCCAATACCTGCGATCCGTGCCCGGCGACCTGCTCGACGCGGGGCGGCTCGACGGACTGGGTGAGTTCCGCATCTTCTGGTCGGTGGTTCTGCCCCTGATCCGGCCGATCGTCAGCGCGCTATTGATTTTCACGTTCCTGGGCGCGTGGAACGCGTACCTCTGGCCGATGATCGTGCTCCGTGACGAGCGTAACTACCTGCTCACGCTGGCCGTCACCAACGTGGTGGCCTCCATCCACCAGCAGGAATACGGCGTGATCCTGGGCGGCACGCTCATCAGCATCGCACCGATCATCCTTTTGTTCCTGGCGCTGCAACGCGAGTTCATCAGCGGCCTGACGCTGGGGGCGGTCAAGCAGTAGCGGCAACGGAGCAGGAATGTATGAGCGGCGATTGGCACGTCAAGATCGAACAACTCAGCCCGCGGACGGCCCGCGTGGTCTTGGCCCCCGCCGGGACCAAAGTGGGCCCTACGTTCGCCGTGCGCGACCCACATCCCGCACCTGTCCTTATTCCTACGTCAGGACGCGTGGAGCTGTGCGACGGCAAGCTCGTCGTGCAGGTTGCCGACGACGGGCAGCCCCCGCACAAGGACAACCTGCAAATCCAGTGGTCCAGCCGCGGGAAGCGGCGAACCTGGCGTCCGGGCGACCTCGATCACGAGAACCTCGGGGCACCGTTTCTCGCCCTCGACAACCTCTGGCGTGATTTCGTGCCGCACGGCGTGCACGCAGCGGATCCCCTGGTGGCCTACGACGAGCGCATCCGCAACACCGCCGTGCTCACCGCCGCGATCGAGACTGCGGTTCAGGAAGCGACCGGCCGCTTTCCGGATACGGCGCAACGTAACGCCGAGGTGCGCCGCCTGCTCAGCGGTGAGCCGTCGGCGCACCGGCCCGGGTGGCCGGCCGCGGTTCTCGAAGCGCGCGAGATCGTTCGCCGCAGTCCGCCGGGTCTGCTGACCCGTTCGGGATTGACCATCTTCCGCGACGACACGCCACCGTGGAACTCGGAAACGGAATGGATTGCTCCGCGGCCTGATCCGCAGCCGGTCGTGCTGTACCTCCTGTACCACGACTGCGACTGGCGCCTCGCCGCCCGCGAGCTGGTCGACCTGCTCGGACCGATCCCCACAATTCCACCGTTCCTGCTCGGCGTGTGGTATTCGAACTACAGCCGGCTGGGCGCCGCGGACTTCAAGCGCCTTGCCGCCGAGTTCGCCCGGCACAGCCTGCCGTTGGACACCATCAGCGTCGACATGGACTGGCACGGCAAGCAGTGGTATGGCTATGACTGGAACAAGGAGCTGTTTCCCGCTCCGGAGGCGTTTGCGGTCTGGCTGCGCGAGCAGGATTTGCGGGCCGCGTTCAACGTACACCCGCTCTACTTGCCCGCTGATGAACCGCGGTTGGCCGAGTTCATCCAGGCGTCCAAACACTCCGGCCAAGCGTTGGGTCCGCACGGCGAGTGGCATCCGCTGCAGGCTGATTGCGTCAAGGTGGACATTCACGATCGGCGTCAGGCCGACGCCTACATGCGCATCTTCCACACGTCGGTCGAGCGGGGCGGCTGCGATTTCTGGTGGATCGACGGCTGCGTCAGACGGCCCGACGGGCGCGACGAGTGCTCGTGGCTGAACCACGTCTACCGGAGCCACCTGGCCAAGCAGGATGATCACACTCCAATCGTGCTCGCACGGGCCGGCGGCCTTGCTGCGCACCGGGACGCGATCCTGTTCACCGGCGATACCTGCGCGCAGTGGGAAGTCCTGGCGTTCGAGGTGGAGACGGCAGTTCGCGCCGCTGGCGCGCTGATCGCCTACGTCTCGCACGACATCGGCGGGTTCTATCACGACCCGCGCGCCGGACCGGAGAACAAGCCGCCGGACGACCTGTACGTCCGCTGGGTGCAATTCGGCTGCTTGAGCTCGATCATGCGGCTGCACAGCTTCCACGGGGTGCGCGAACCGTGGCGTTTCGGGCCGCGGGTCTTGCGAATCACCCGTCACTTTATGTTGCTGCGCATGCGCCTGGTGCCGTACCTGCATGCGCTGGCGGAGGAAGCACACCGCAGCGGCGTTCCTCTGGTCCGGCCGATGTGGCTCGAGTTCGCCGACGAGGACGCATATGCGCGCCTTGGGCAGTACATGCTCGGCCCGTTGCTGCTGGTCGTGCCCGTGGTTCGGCAGGACGCACGCGTCCGCTATTGGCTGCCGCCGGGACGCTGGTACGACGCCTTCAGCGATCGCACACAATCGGGACCGGCGTGGATCGAGGAAGCGGTTCCGCTCGAAACAATCCCGCTCTGGTCTCACGACGGGGCGGTGTTGGAGTTGGGCGAGCCGGCCCTTCGCACGCGCGAAGTGCTCTCCGGTCCGCGGCACCGCGTGACCGGCGGGAATTGGGCGTCGCTCCCGGAGGCGATCGACGGACCGGCGCGGTAGGGTGGTGCGGCTGGTCCGCCTCGACTCTTGACACACGCATGCGCACGGCGCCGCGGGCGGCGTTGTGGCGCAGGAGAAGCGTCATGCACAAGCCCCTGGTTGCATGCTGGTTGATCGCTGTCGTCGCTCAGGCATCCGCACCGGTCCTCGCCGACGACAACGCGACCGCGGCCGCGAAGAAGAACAGCCCCTTCGGCATCCACGGACCAACCTACTCCCACTGGTTGGCGTTCGGGCACCCGAACCTGTGGCTGGAGGGCGAGGCGCGGTTCCGCCTGCTGGTAGACAGCGGTGCCGGCTGGGCCCGGCAGGATTTCTGGTGGGGGCTGGTCGAGCCGGAACAGGGGAAGTTTGCCTGGGACGACTTCGACCGCGCAGTCGAAGCCTACCAGCGGCACGGAATGAATCTGATGGCCATCCTGTGCTACGCGTCGGCGTGGTCAGGGGGCGTTTCGCCGGACAACGACGGGGAGCGGGCCCGTTTCGCGAATTATGTCTACCAGATGGTGAAGCGCTACAGGGGCCGCGTCGCCGCGTGGGAGATCTGGAACGAGCCGAACATTCAGCCCTTCTGGTCGCCGCGGCCCGGCCCCGGGCTCTATACAAAGCTCTTGCAGGCTGCGTACACCGCCGCGAAGAAGGCCGACCCGGGTTGCGTAATCGTCGGCGGCGCGCTGGCCGGCCCGGACCACGCGTTCCTCAAAGGCATGTACGAAGCCGGCGCCAAGGGCTACTTCGACGTCTTCAGCTACCACAACTACGGGCAGCATCTGGAAATCTCCACGGAGTGGCCGGCGCTCGAAAAGCTGCGGGCGGTGATGGCGGAGTACGGCGACGTCGACAAGCCGATCTGGCACACCGAGACGGGCTTCTATACCGGGCCGGCCGGCCTGAGCGAGCCGGAGCAGGCCGCTCGGATCGTGCGCTACTCGGTCGGGCTGCTGGCGCTGGGGATCGAGAGAACCTTCCAACTGACGCTGGCGGACTGGACCGACGACCCCAAGCATCACGACCAGAGCGTCTATCGCGGCTTGACCCACGCCGATTACCGCGTCAAGCCCTCGCATGCCGCCTACCAGACGATGTGCCGGCGACTCGGCGACAAGCGCTTTACGGCGGCCATCCGGCCGGCGCCCGGCGTCTCGGGCTACCTGTTCGAGGGCGGCAACGAGTCGGTCCTGGTGCTGTGGCGGGAAGCGGCCGAGAAGCCCGCGCCGGTTTCACTCAACCTCGGCCTCCCGATCGTGCTAGTCCAGCAAATGGGCGGCGACTGGCAGATCCATCGCGATGCAGATGGTGTGTATGAACTGACAATCGGGCGGGATCCGGTCTACCTCTTGAATGTGGGACCACCGATCACGAAACAGCGTTACGTGCAGTGGCCCAACCCGGTGCGGACGCGTATCCCACGCGCGGCCGACGCGCTGATGACGGTGAAGGTTGCCAATCCGACTTCCGAAGCGTTGCTTCTGCGACTTTATCCGCACCGTCTTGCCTCCGTTCGGTTTGAGGTGCGCGATATTCCCCCCGGTGCGGAAACGCAAGCCGTCGTCCCGGTCGACGCCTCGCAACTGCCACCGGGCAAGCACGAGTTCTTCTGGACGCTATCGCACACGGACGCGCCTGAACCGTTCGCGCAGGGCTTCCGCCGGGTCGAGGTCGAGTCGCCGCTAAGCGTCTCCTTCGATCCGCTTAACCGCCTGCGACCCGCTGCGCCGGTGCTCGCGGTTCGCGTTGCCTACAGCGGAACCCGGGCGGTTGCCGCGAGAGTTGCACTCCACCTGGACGGTGAGCGCATCAGTAGCCCGGTGGAAATAGAACTGAGACCCGGTCAGGCGACGCGGGTCGAGCTTCCGCTCGATCTTCGGCATTTTAAAGCCGGCAGGAACGCGCCGATCGCAGTAGTACTGGAGTCCCAGGGACTGAAGCTAACCGCCGAATGTCGCCGGTCGCTGATCCCCTGCCCGCGGGCACCGCCGCAGGTGCAGGTTGACGGCGACCTGGGGGAGTGGCGTGAGCGCCGGCCTCAGATCCAACCGCGCATGATGAATTGGGAGTACGTCAATGCACGGCGATCGCCGGCTGCTGAAGACCTCTCCGTTTCAGCGTGGGTTGCATATGACGATCGAGGCCTTTGGGTGGCGGTTGAGGCGCAGGATGACAAGCTCGCGTTTCCCCAATCGCGGGCGATCTGGAACTGGGACTCATTGCAGGTCGGGCTCGATCTGGGCAGCGACGGCAAGCCCGGCACGGCTTACGACGAGAACGACCTGGAGATTGAACTGGGGTACAAGCGTGACGGCCCGGACTGGTGCTACCTGGGCGCCTGTCCGCCCGGCTGGCCGCAGGAGCAATTCTCGGCCAAGCTGAGGGGCATTGTCCGGCCGGACGAGGCGCACGGAACGGTCGCCTACGAACTCTTGATCCCCGCCGAACTGCTGGTGTCGTCGACATCGCTGGAGCCCGACACGGTGGTGGGCTTCTCCATACTGGTCAATGACAACGACGGCGACGGCCGCGCCGGCTGGCTGGAGCTCACGCCGGGCATCGGCTTGGGCAAGCGCCCCTCGGAATTCGCGTGGTTGTGGCTGAAGTAGGAAGCCATCGCAAAACCGGTAGCGCCGGACCTCGGAGCCCGGCGCGGCTCGGCGACAGTCTACAGTAACTGCCCGCGCCCTCAGCGGAAAATGTAGCGGCCGGTCTCCGTGCCGGCCGTAGAAATGTAGCGGCCGGTCTCCGTGCCGGCCGAATCAGTCTGCTCGGCCGCCGCCCTGACATCTGATCGGCAGCACCAGTACGCCGAACGCCAGCAGCCAGAGCGCGGCCGGCTCGGGGATGTGGGCGATCCAGGCCTCGGTGTCGCCGTTGGGGTTCTGCCCGTCGCCGACGATCGTGAGGCCGTCGGCGGAGATCCCGTAGGCTACTGACAATCGCCAGCCGGTCAGGTCCAGCCCGTACTCGTCAGTCAGCACGTCCTGGAGATTCCGCATGGCGTGCTGGCCGTCGCAGATAAAGGCTACATGTGTGTGCTCGCTGTCGGCGCTGGCGCCCACGACGGACGGATAGGAGATTTCCAACCTGAGAGGCGTAGCGCGGGCTCTGCCCGCCGGCGGGCGAAACCCGCTCTACCTGCTTGGGAAAAAAGGGTTTTCGGAATCTCGCGGGATCTGGTATCATCAGGTTGACCGTGTTTATCGGGGCGGTCGGCCCAAATGGAGGCAAGGAAATGCGAAACCATATTCCGTGTGCAGCCCTCTCGGTTCTGGCGCTAGCAGCCGCCGCCGTCGCGCAGCCGACGGTCACGCTGACGCTCGATTCGCCGCAGAATGGCCAGGTTGTGGCCGGTGGCGCGGCG
>JBHHZX010000097.1:0-11301 GCA_046758265.1 Phycisphaerae bacterium | reverse complement strand
CCGCCAGACGCCTTCCCGTAAAAACCCCGCGCTCGCGCTTGGGGCTCTGATCAACGGCGCCGAAAGTGTCACGCGTCCCGGCCATCCTTGCTCGCGCCCGGCCCGGTGGATAGAGTACCTGCTCCCCCAGTTGCTCGAACGTCTGGAGGCTATCGGAGTTGATGATGTCGATAGCGGCCGCGGTGCATGAAAAGGCGATCACCCTGGCGAGATTATCGGTGCGGATGACCGCCAAGGCCGGCTCGGGGCACCCGTCCAGCGCCTTGTCCCTGGCGCACATCGTCGTGCACCTGATGTACCGCCAGATGCACTTCGACCCGGCCGACCCCTGGAACCCGGCGGGGGATCGGCTGGTGCTCTCTGAGGGGCACGCGGTGCCGATCATCTATGCGGCCTACGCCGACCTGGGGGGCGTCGTGAGCGTAAACGGAGTGCGGCGGCGGCTACGGATCAGCGACGTGGATGGCCTGCGAACCCGCGCGAGCGTGCTCGACGGGCACCCGAACCCGGCGGAAGGGTTTCCGTTTTTCGATGCCGCCACCGGCAGCCTCGGACAGGGACTGAGCGTGGCCGCCGGGCTGGGGCTGGCAGCGAGGCGCGACGGGACCGGTCGGCGAGTGTACTGCCTGATCGGCGATGGCGAGTCGCGCGAGGGGCAGGTCTGGGAAGCCGTGGATTTCATCGCCGACCATCAACTGACGAACGTCTGCCCCATTTTCAACTGCAACGGGCAGGGACAGGCGGCGGCGGTCTCACATCAACAGTCCGTGGAGCTGGTCGCCGCCAAGTTGGAGGCCTTCGGGTGGAACGTCGCGATCATCAACGGGCACGACCCGCTCGAGATCGAGCGGGCTTTCAGCGAGTTCAATGAAAGCGACCAGCGGCCGGTGGCGATCGTCGCCAAGACCGTCAAGGGCTGGGGGGTGGAAGCGCTGTTGCATGGCAATTGGCACGGCAAGCCGCTGAAGGAAGACCAGCTCGCCGACGCTGGCAAGAGTCTCGAGAAGCAGTTCGCGGCGCTGGTCGCCGACAGAGCGAAAGTGGAAAAGCTTGTCGGGCCGAGCATACCGGCTCAGGCCAAGACGCCGACTCGGCCGGAGGTCGAGGGCATCCAGTGGCCCTCATTCGAGGAGGCAGTCCGGGGAGCCGGGTTAGGCAAGTCGCTCGACCAGGGAAAGTTGGCGACACGCCGCGCGTACGGAGTGGCGCTCAAGGTGGCCGGCGACCTGCTGCCGCAGGTGATAGCGCTCGACGGCGACGTCAGCAACTCGACGTTTTCGAGTGTTTTTGCGAAAGCGCACGCCGATCGTTTCGTCGAGTGCAAGATCGCGGAGCAGAACATGGTTTCCGTCGCGGTGGGCTTGTCTGCCGCGGGGTATATTCCGTTCGTCAACACCTTTGCCAAGTTTCTGGTGCGGGCGTACGACCAGATCGAGATGGCGAACATCTCACGGGCAAACGTCAAGCTGGTCGGCTCGCACGCGGGCATCTCGCTGGCCGCGGACGGACCCAGCCAGATGGGGCTGCTCGACGTGGCCTATTTCCGCGCGTTTACGACGGTGTCTGGCGGCAATCGCACCCGCCCGCTGTGTTGGGTATTCCATCCGGCCGACGGCGTCGCGGCGTACCACTGCACGCGTTTGATGACCGAACTGCGCGGGATGTGCTACATGCGGACGCACCGCCCCGACGTGCCGCTGCTGTATGACCCGGGCACGCCGTTTGAGCCGGGCGGTTTTCACGTGCTGCATGCCGGCGACGACTTGGCACTGGTGGCGGCCGGTTATGCGGTGCACGAGGCGAACGCGGCGGCCAAACTGCTAGCGAAGCGGCGGGTACGCGCCACCCTGATCGACGCCTATAGTCTCCCGCTCAACGCCGAGCGGCTGGTCGAGACGCTCCAGCGTTCCGGCGGCCAGGCCCTGGTCGTGGAAGACAACTACGGGGGACTGGGCGGGGCGGTGGCGGAAATTGCCGCCGCCGCGGGCGACCTGCGGGTCACCACGCTGTGCTGCCAGCGCATCCCAAAATCAGCGCTCACGCCGGCAGACGCGCTGGACTACTGCGGCGTAGGCGCGACGCAAATTGCCGAGCAGGCGATGAGAATGCTGCGGCTATCGAGGTAAGCGCGTCGTCGCGATTGCCCGAACAACTTGATCCGGAATCGGCTATCATGGGGGGGCGGAATTCGCCGTCGCGCCTTGCGAGCCGTTAAGATAGTTACGCAAGGGTGGAGGTACACGATGGCCCGTTACCGCGTGTTGATTGAGCAGGACGAAGACAGCGCATTCGTGGCGGAATGCCCCTCGCTGCCGGGGGGTGTGAGCCAGGGGCGCACCCGCGACGAAGCGCTCGCCAACATCAAAGACGCGATCGCCGGCTATTTGGAGAGCCTGCGAAAGCACAATGAGCCGATTCCGCCATCGATCTGGGAAGAGACCGTCGAGGTCTCGATATGAGCAAACTGCTGGTGGCGTCGGGGCGCGCGGCGGTTCCAGCTTTCGAGAGGGCTGATTACGCCGTGGACCACCAGACCGGCGGCCACATCATCCTACGGCATCACGACGCTCTACGTCGTCGCCTGACCGTCCGCGACCACCGCGAATTGGCGAGGGGCACGCTTCGCAGCCTCATTCGCCAGGCTGGTCTGAGCGTTGAACAATTTCGATCTCTGCTGTAGTAGCGAAAGGCGAGTACGCAGCAACCCGGGTTGGAAGGGATGAATCTCGTCACCGGAGCCAGCGGACTTCTCGGAAGCCACATCGTCGAACAGTTGCGCAAGCGCGGCCAGCCGGTCCGCGCGCTGGTGCGACCGAGCAGTGATCGCTCCTGGCTCGCGACCCAGAGCGTCGAGTTCGCGGAGGGCGACGTCACCCATCCCCCTTCGCTGGAGCGCGCCTGCCGCGGTTGCGACGTCGTGTACCATGCCGCGGCCAAGGTCGGCGACTGGGGACCGTGGGAGGAATTCCAGCGCATCACCATCGACGGCACGCGCAACGTGGTCAGCGCCGCCATCGCGGCCGGCGTACGACGGTTGCTGCAGATCAGCTCGATCAGCGTCTTCGGTTACTACACCAAAGGAGAAAGGATCGACGAGACCTACGAGGTGGGCCACAAGCTCTACAAGTGGGCCTATTACAGCCGCTCGAAGCTTGAGGCCGAACGGATCGCGCGGGAGGCCGGGCGGAACGGCAAGATTGAAGTGACGGTGATTCGTCCGGCGTGGCTTTACGGGGAGCGCGACCGGGCCACGATCGCCCGGCTGGCGGCGATGATCCGGAATGGCAAGGCGAAGATTCTGGGCCGCGGCGACAACCGGCTCAACGTGGTCTACGCCGGAAATGTGGCGGAAGCCGCGATCACCGCCGCCGCCATGCCGGAGGCCGACGGCGAGGTGTACAACTGCAGTAACGACGGAGCAATCACGCAGCAGGAGTACTTCGATTTGCTCGCCAAGGCCATCGGGGTCCCGCCGGTAAGGCGGAAAGTTCCCTATCGCCTGGCGTATTGCGCCGGCTTTGCGCTCGAGTGCCTCGGCCACCTGCTCAGGACGAAGAAGCCCCCCTTCGTGACACGCTATGCGGTCTGGCTGATGGGCCGGCGGTCGTACTTCTCGGCCGAGAAAGCTCGCCGGCAGCTCAACTGGCGGGCGACGGTCCCGTACGAGGTCGGTGTGCTGCGCACGATCAAGTGGTACCTCCAGCAAGGCTGCGGCGGCGCGGTGTCCACCTCGTGAGCCGCGCCGGAGGCGGGGCGGCCGGGGCGAGTGCGTTGCGGGGTCCGGCCCGCAGCGGGCGGCCGATCGTCGCTCCGGACCGCCCACGATAAGTTCTGATCTGTCAACGACAAAGGGGCTTGGCAACCGCGGGCGGATTGTTTACTATCCCCGCGATTCGGCGGGTGGCCGAATCGCTTTGTTTCGAGGGCGCGGGACGGATTCGACACCTTTTTCAAGTGTGCCGTCCGTGGTCCGGAAGACCAGTATTGCAACCACGCCCGGCAGAGCCGAGCGGCTTGCGAGGTCGGCGTGGAGTTGGCTCTGTAAAAGGTCATCGGTTTCCCTCCGTGGAGGAACGGCACGTGCCCGAAATTGCTGAAATCGAAAGCAAGGTAAAGAAGATCGTAGCCGAGCAGATGGGGGTAGCGGAAGACGAGATCACCCGCGACACTTCCTTCGTCAACGACCTGAACGCCGACTCGCTCGACACCGTCGAGCTGGTGATGGAGTTCGAGGAGGAATTCGAGCTCAACATCCCGGACGAGGAAGCCGAGAAGATTCAGACCGTCGGGATGGCCATCGACTACATCAAAAACCACCTCGATAGCACCTAGTCGGCGTACGGGAAAGATTCATGGGTGATCGTCGGGTTGTTATGAGCGGGATGGGCGCTGTCACCCCCCTCGGCGTGTCCGTCTCCAGCTTCTGGGACGGGCTTGTGGCCAGCCGCAGCGGCATCCGCCGCGTCAGCTGCTTCGATCCCGAGCCCTTTGATGTGCAGATCGGCGGCGAATGCCTCGAGTTCCAGCCGGACGAGTTCCTCGAGCACCGGGCGGCGAAACGGATGGATCGCTTCGCGCAGTTCGGCTTCGCCGCTGCCAAAATGGCGCTTCTGGATGCGGGCCTGACGGACGGCCAGTTCGATCCGACCCGCGCCGGGGTGATCCTGGGCAGCGGCATCGGCGGGCTGATGGAGCTCGAAGAGCAGCACAAACGCCTGCTCAATAAGGGGCCCGGCCGCGTTTCGGCGTTTACCATCCCGAAGCTCATGGCAAACTCCGGCTCCGGCCACGTCTCGATCGGATTCAACTTTCAGAGCATCAACACGGCGGTCGCGACCGCCTGCGCTTCGGCCGGCCACGCCATGGGCGACGCGTTCAACGCCATTCGTCACGACCGGGCCGATCTGATGATGACCGGCGGGGCGGAGGCGGCCCTGACGCCGCTGGGGCTGGCGGCCTTCGCCGCCATGAAGGCCCTCAGTTCCCGCAATGACGCGCCCGAGCGTGCCTCCCGCCCGTTTGACAAGGATCGCGACGGCTTCGTGCTCAGCGAAGGGGCCGGCGTGTTGCTGTTTGAGGAACTCGAGCACGCTAAAGCCCGCGGCGCGAAGATCTACGCGGAAGTGCTCGGCTTCGGCGCGACGGCCGACGCCGGCGACATGGTGCAGCCCGACCCGAAGGGCCAGGGCGCCAGTCGCGCCATGGCGGCCGCCCTGGCCGACGCGCGGCTCAACCCCGAGGACATCGATTACGTCAACGCCCACGGCACGGCCACGCCCCTGGGCGATGTCGCCGAAACCAAGGCGATCAAGCGGGTCTTTGGCGCCGCGGCACGCCGGCTCGCCATTAGCAGCACCAAGAGCAGCATCGGCCACACGCTGGGGGCCAGCGGTGGGCTGGAGGCGATCGCCTGCGTGAAGGCGCTCGAAAACAACACGATCCCCCCCACCATCAACCTGGAGAACCCCGACCCCGAGTGTGACCTCGACTACGTGCCCAATCTTGCTCGCGACGCCCCCGTCAGGACGGTGATGAACAACTCATTCGGTTTCGGCGGTCACAACGCCTGCCTGATCTTCCGCAGATTATAGGCGGAAGCCGCTGCGCCGAGTCGCAAGAGAATCCCGGCCAGTGCAATCAACATGATTAAATGCACGCCGTACGCGCGGGCGGTGTCAGACATCCACGCCAGCATTCCCGCCAGCCAGAGCGTGAACCCGAGCAGACCGAGCCGCTGGGACGAGCGCAGCCGGTCATCCAGCGCGAACCGCGTCAGTAGCACCAACCCCGGCAAGGCCCAAACCAGATAGTACGTGCGCAGCAGCGGCGAAAACACGAGCATCGCGAGCAGATAGGTGGCCGCCTCTCTCCGGCAACGGTTTGTGGGTTCCGCGTCCGAGGCATCTTCGCCGTCCGCGCCCCAGACCGGTCGACGCGTCATCCAGATCAGCACGGTTACCAGCAGGATCGCCAAGCCTCGCGCGATTCGCCGGCAGGTGCGCTCATCCAGCTTGAAGGGCTGAAAGGAAGCCGCTTGCGGATGCTTCGGCCAGCACAACCGCGCCAGCACGGCCGGGATCGATTGATTGCGGTGGTCGATGAAGTGCGAGCGTAGGCTGGCGTCGACCATCCCGCGCGCCGGCGCTCCGTGGACGTTGTAGTTCCACCACTGGCGATGGTACCTCGCCGTGTCACGCGGACCGAATGCGATCAGGCAGGGCAACAGGGCGACGACGAGGACGGTGGCCGCGAGCGTTGCCAGGGCGGTCCATTGCCGTTTCAGCAGCAGCCACAGGGCGAAGATCCCCGGCAGCAGCTTGAACGCGGTCGCCAGCCCCAGCCAGACCCCAGCCCGCGTCGGCCTGCGTCGCTCCAGCGCCGCCGCCCCGGCGAGCACGAGCGCGAGGACGAAGAAGCTCACCTGGTTAAAACGAGCCGCCTCGTATATGACCGGCAAGGCAGCGACCGTCGCGATGATGATCGCCGCGCGCGGGGGGGCTCGTGAGCCCTGCGGCGCTCTCCAACTGGCAAGCACTTTCAGGGTGTACGCCAGCGAAACCAGATGTCCGATCGTCCACAAGAGCGCTGCCGGCTTGGCGCCGCCGGCCGTCAGCGGTGACAACAACAGCGCCACAGCCGGCAAGTAGAACGGCAATTGGCGGCGTTGCGCGCGATCGGGGTTATCCAGGTCGGGGTTCAGCTGACCGTGCTGCCAGACGTAAGCGGCGTCCAGGTAGAAGTGACGGAAGTCATAGTCGAGTTTGGCGGCTTGCGTAAACGACACCGCGCCGACCGCCCCTAGCAGGACCCCCAACCCGAGCAAGGGCCAGCGCCGCCGCGGTCGTGTCTCAGGCACGGGCGGCAACGGGTTCTGCCTCCCGACCGCGGTCGCCGCCCAGCGACCGAAAGGACCGGTCTGGATGCGGCGGCGCGTATGCGTGCTTGGGCATGGCGTCGGGTTCCCGTCCCAGCCGGAGCAAGAGCGTCACCAACGGGATCGCCAGCAACCATACCGCCAGCAGCAACACACCCGACGCCTCGACGATGCCCGAGTCCAGTGCGTTGCTGAGCGCTTGAAGACTCTGTGTGCTCAGAAATCCCTCAAGGTAGCTCAATACCCCCGATTCCGGCAGCTCACGCGTAAGAATCGCGATCTGAGCGACCAGCGTCGCGCTGATGCAGGCCAACGACAGCTTCACCCAGCGAACCCGACGACCGGCGGCGTAATGAATTCCAGAACCCAGCATCGCCAGCGCCGGGAGCGTCAGGACCAGGTGGTATCGCCGCAGCACCGGCATCAGCCACAACAGCGCCAGGAAAAACAGCGCCCACTCCGTGCGGAGCTGCCAGAGGTTGAGTTCGCTCGCCGGCCGCCGCGCCAGCCACAGTAACCCTACCGCACTCAGAGCGACGACCGCCATCACGACGGTGGCGACCGCTTCGCGAGACAGATCGAGGACGTTCATGGTACCCGGCGGCTTGTCCGTCTTGATCCGCGGGTCGTTGTCGAAGTGCAGCACATAGTTGGTCGGGTGCAGCCAGCGACTGGCCACGGCGCCGAGTCCCTGGTTGCGCCAGTCCATCTCCAACTGGTTCAGAACCAGCCCGCGATGCGAGCTCCGGCCGACTCCGATGTGGACCCACTGCCGGTAGGCGTCGAGCGTATAGGCTGGTCGAAACACGATCAGGTCGCTGACCGGACCGGCGAGCACGATCGTCAGCAGCGCGACTGCTACCGTGCGGTATTGCCGCTTCAGCGTGAACCACACCACCATCAGCATCGGCATGATCTTGATCAGCACCGCCAACCCCAGCCAGAACCCGGCCAGGTTGCGCCGTCGTTGCTGCCACTGCACGAAACTCGCGACCAGCAGGAGCATCGTCAGGATGTCAATCTGGTTCAGCCGAAACTCCCAATGCCAGAACAACACCATCAGGAGCACTGGGACGAGAAGGGTGACCGGCCAGTCCTGTGGAGGCAGCCCCATCAAGTGCCGGCCGAGCAGGACCAGGATCGTCAGAAACGCGACCAGGTTCAGCGTCAGCCAGACCGTGCCCGCGGCCTCAAACGGCAGCCACGCGAATAACGTCATGAAACGCGAGACGAACGGCAGGTACCACTCGATCGTACCCCGCCGCTCGGTGCGCCGCTTCGGTAGATAGTCATAGCCGCGGTCCAACTCGCCATGTTCGAGCAAGGCGGTCCCGGCGTGGTAGAAATACTGGAAATCCGCCTCTCGGCGAGCGATGCGCTGCCCACCGAGGATCGCGAAGTAGACCACCAGGCCCAAAAGTGCCGTGAGGCACGCGAGGCGCACACCACGCGGCGCGATCGGCGGCGACAAAGTGGCGCACTGCGACGGCGGTACCCGGGCTGGCAGCTCCTGTTTCATTGAGTGACGATTCTACGCACCGAGCCCGAGCGTACAACCGCCGCCCGGCGCCGACCCATCGCCGGTTACGCCGGCTGCACGACCATTAGCGCCGCCGCGATCTCCTCGCCCGATATGCCCGTGAGGCGCTGCGGCGCTGCCAATCCCTTCACGAGCACGAAATTCACGGCATCACGCCGCACCTTCTTATCCATCCGGCAGGCCGCCGCGACTTTCCCCGGCTCGAGCGCGCGCGGCAAGCGGGTGGGCAGGCCCAGCCGCTCGATAAGACTGGCGACGCGCTCGGCGACATCTGGCGTGAGAATCCCACGGACGCGGGCCAACTCGTTTTCCACGATGATCCCCAATCCGACGCATTCCCCGTGCCGCAATTCGTAACCGAGCAGGTGCTCGATGGCGTGGCCGATCGTATGCCCGTAGTTCAGGATCATCCGGAGATTCTCTTCGCGCTCGTCACGGGCCACCACGTCCACCTTGATCTCGCAATTGCGTGCGATCAGCTGCTCCAGCACCTCAGCCTCGCGAGCACCAATCCCCTCAACGTGCTGCTCCTGCCACTCGAAGAACGCCGGGTCGCGAATGACGGCGTGCTTGACGCTTTCGGCCTGGCCGGCGACGTAGTCGCGCCGCGACAGCGTGTTCAGAAAATCGAGTTCGATGATAACGGCGGCAGGCTGGTGAAAGGCGCCGATCAGGTTTTTGCCTGCCGGGTGATTAACGGCCGTCTTGCCGCCGATGGAGGCGTCGATCGCGGCTTCGAGGGTCGTCGGCATCTGGACGAATCGGATTCCGCGCATCCAGGTCGCGGCCGCAAAGCCGCCCAAGTCGCCGGCGACACCGCCACCCAGCGTCACGATCAGGTCGCGACGGCCGATTCGGGCCTGGGCGAGCCCATCGTAAAGCTGCTCGAGCTGCCGTAGCGACTTGCTCCGCTCGCCGGGCGGGAACGACAACACGCTCGCCCTGATTTCCAGCTCCTCGACGACGCGCTCGAGATGCAAATCGGCGACGCGCCGGTCGGCGACGATGGCAACGCGCCCGATACCGCCCAGATCACGAACCAGATTCGCGAGCTGACGGGACGCCCCGACGCCGATGAAGATGGGATACGCCCGGTCGAGAAGACGTACGTTGACAATTCGCATGGACTTGGCTCACCTCCCCGGCGCCGCCAGGACGGCGCCGATAGTCGAGCCCTCGCCCACCTGACCCGCGGACGCCATCAGTTTGCCATACCCGTGAGCGCCCGACAACCGCCTTGTTCGCGTAAGCGCCTCTTACGCAAAGGATTACGTGGCGCGCTGCTCCCGAACCACCATGTGGCGGACGGCGTTGGATGTTGACGGCGGGCGAGTTTTTGGTATCTTATTCAGTTGTTATGGGAAACACACTAACCAAACAGGGCCGTTCCCGAAAGACCGCCAGCTCCAGAACCGTGAGAGGGCCGGCGCGGAGCGCGGGTGGGGCCACATCTATTCGTAACTATCGCTCGGCACTGAACTTCCTGAAGACGAAGACCAACTATGAGACCATGGTGCGGGTGGGCTACAATTCCACTAACTTCAATCTCTCCAGGATGTTACGAATCCTGTCGCGCCTTGGGAACCCTCACAAGCGGTTCAGGAGCATCCATATCGCTGGTACCAAGGGCAAGGGCTCCACAGCCCACATGCTTGCGGCAATCCTGAAGAAGGGGGGTTATCGGGCCGGACTCTACACCTCTCCCCATTTCGTGCATCTCCGCGAACGTATCAGCATCGACGGTCGCTTAGTGACCGAAGCGGAATTCACGAGACTGATGGCCAAGATCGCCCCGGTGGCGCGCAAGCTCGAAAAGGACAATCCCACCTTCTTCGAGCTCATGACCGCTGCCGCTTTCCTCCACTTCGCGTACAACAAGGTGGACATTGCGGTCATCGAAACGGGCCTCGGCGGTCGGCTCGACTCCACCAACGTGATTAAGCCCGAGGTCTGCGGCATCACGAGCATCAGCTACGATCATACCGCCCAGTTGGGTACCACGCTCGAGGCCATCGCCGAGGAAAAAGCCGGCATCTTCAAGCCGGGCGTCCCGGTCATTAGCGCCCCGCAGAGGCCCGGCGTCAAACGGGTCCTGCGCGAACAGGCCGAAAAGGTCGGCTGCGATCTACGCTTCGTCGGTGACGACCTTGAGTTCAGCTACCGCTTCGAACGCTCGCGGATGAGCGGCCCCCATACGCGCGTCTGCATGGCAACGCCCACCACCCGCTTCGATCACATCCGGGTCCCGTTGCTCGGCGAGCACCAGGCCCACAACTGCGGCGTGGCGCTGGGGGTGATCGGCGCGCTCTACCAGCGGGGGATCAAGCTCGGCCCGCAGGACGCCATCGACGGGTTGGCCGAGGTCAAGGTGGAGGGCCGTCTGGAAACCATCGGCACGCAGCCGCACACCGTCGTTGACGCCGCCCACAATGCAGCCAGCGTTCGGGCGCTCATGCGGGCCATCGGCCAGAACATCAGCTACGACTCCATGGTCGTCATCTTCGGTTGCTCGGCAGACAAGGACATCGACGGCATGCTGGCTCAACTTCAGCTCGGTGCTGACAAGGTAATCTTCACCAGCACCGGTACGCCGCGCTCGATCGACCCCCAGGAACTGCTCAGCCGCTTCCAGGAGAAATCGCACAAGATGGCCCAGGTTGAGGAGAATCTGATCGATGCCTACCGGACGGCGTGCCACTGCGTCACACGCGAGGATCTGATCTGCATCACCGGCTCGGTGCACCTGGTCGGGCGCGCCAAGCAGAAACTCGGCAGCGACAACCTTCCATAGCTTCTGCTGACGCTAGTATCGCGTCACGCTCTGGTTTTCGGGTAGCGTCGGGTCTCCGTGCCCGACGTAGACTGCACGAAGTTGCTCCGTTTGCGT
>JBHHZX010000096.1:0-11383 GCA_046758265.1 Phycisphaerae bacterium | reverse complement strand
CGTAGCGCGCACTGCGTGGCTTGGGCGCCCCGAAGGACGGCCAGGTTTACCCGCGCGAGAAGTTCGAGACCCGCGCGGCCCTGCCCGTCTCGTTCGAGCGCACGGTGAAGCAGAAAGGCAGACTCGTATATGCCGCCTGATGTGGCCAGTGTCCGAAGTTGGCTTGCGAAGGCCGACCACGAGCGGCGTAGGGCGGAAGCCGCTCTTGCGCAGACGCCGCCGATCACTGACACAGCCGCATTCCACTGCCAACAGGCAGTCGAGAAACTGCTGAAGGCATATCTGGTCCACTGCGTGACCCGTTTGAGAAGATTCACGACCTTGAGGTGCTGTTGAACCAGTGCGGACGGCATGACGGCACCTTTCACGCCCTATGCGACCGGGTCGAGCCGTTATCTGCGTTCGCCGTTCGCTTCCGCTATCCGGGCCTGGCGGACCCGTCGGTGGAGCAGACCAAGACGCGTTGAGGGTCGTGCATGAGGCGTGGCAGTTCGTGACGGACCGCTTGCCGCCGGAGGTACGGCCATGATCGCGGGCGCTTCGCCAAACGTGGGACGTGCCTTGCTGGCCTGAGTAGGCTCCGCCGTGCGGACCACTTTGATATGGTGTGATGCAGATGGCCCGGGCAGCGGACCCTACGTGGCTTCGGTATGATGTGATGCAGATGGTCCGCACAGGGGACCCTACGTGGCTCCAGTGTAACGTAGGTCGTTGTGTGAATTGCCGGGAACAGGAGCTTCTCATGGGAAACTATTACTTCACCTATGGCTCCGCTGGTCTTGTCGCAGCGGTTGTTTGCGCGAAGTGGGCCGCGGAACTGGGCTTTGGCCAGGCACGCCAACTGATCTGGGGCGTGGGGGGGTTGTTGGCTCCGCCAGTGATCCTTCTGATTCTCTACGTCCGTTTGCTGCGAAGGTATAAAACCGAAGGGCACCCGGCCGGCCGGTGGTAGCAACGCAAGCTGCCCGGCCGGGCGGCACTGTTGGGCGTACCGCTGCTCTACGGGCAGCTGTGCAGGTCGGGTCCGCGGGCCCGACAATCCACTATGGTCTGAGGATTTGGCAAGGACCGCGACGGAATGAAGAATGGCCCGCGCAGCGGACCACACAATTCACAATCGATCAGAATGTGCGGAAACAGAAGATCTGGTGTGGTTTCCCTCGCCGCCCTGCTGTTACTCGTGTCGGGAGTCGCGATGCAGTTCAGGCCGCCGGGAGAGAAGGAAAGACTGGCCGCGATCGGGCGGACGGAGGGGCTGCCGGAGACGCTGCGGCGGGCGCTGACGCCAGCCGATGATTTTGAGCGGATTCCCGAGCCCGGGCCAAGCGACTGGCTGGCAAACCATCCGGAAGAGGGCCAGACGTTCGAGGGGTTCGTCCGGTCACACCCGAACCGGCCGGACAAGAAGCGGGGCAAGCTTTATCTCCAGCCGCTCGGCGAGTTCGATCTGAGAGCACCGGGGGAATCTGGAAAACGTCAAACACTTCCCCTCGATCGCTTGCAACAGTTCGCCGCCGCGTTCTTTATGACGGACGTCGAGGTTCTGCCGGCCGTGAGCCTGGCGGAGAGCGGCGTCGCGACGCGCCGGAATCCGTACACGGGCAACACCCAAGTGCTGACCGGCGACATCTTGAGGCTGCTGCGAAAAAAGCTGCCGGACGACGCCTACGCGCTGCTGGGGATCACGATGGTCGACCTGTACCCCAGCGAATCGTGGAACTTCGTCTTCGGCCAGGCCTCGCTGCGCCACCGCGTCGGCGTCTACAGCTTCACCCGCTACGACCCGCGCTTCTACGGCGACGAGCCCGGCAAGGATTGGCAGACGCTGATGCTGCGGCGGAGTTGCAAGGTGCTAGCCCACGAAACCGCCCACATGTTCGGCGTCAAGCACTGCATCTACTTCCACTGCCTGATGAACGGCTCGAACCACCTCGGCGAGTCCGACGCCCGCCCGCTGCATCTCTGCCCGGTCGACCTGCGAAAGCTGCATCACAGCGTCGGCTTCGACGTCGTGGAGCGCTACCGTCGCCTACGTGAGTTCTGCAAGGAGGTGGACTTCGGCGACGAAGCGCGCTGGCTGACGCACCGGCTGGAGTATCTCACCTCGACGGACGGGGGCGGGTAGAGAAGTCAGTGAGTAGGGTCCGCTATCCGGACCAATCAGGTATGATTTGGCGCAGGCGGTCCGCACAGCGGACCTTACCTTGCTCGCGATCACGCAGTAGTCACCATCGCAGAGCATCGGCTAAGATAAAAACACGGTCAGACTCCCATCGCGCCGGCGGGCGTGCTCAGTGGCCGGACGTGCACCGCGTATCCGGCCGTCATGCCGGACGTGACGAACGCCGGCGGCAAGTGGGTGGATGCGAACGAGACGTATTCGAACGCCGTTGTGGACGGTCGGCTTGTCACCGCTCCGGCCTGGCCGGCCCACCCGGCGTGGGTCCGCAAACTCCTGGAGCTGCTGGGGACGAAGATCGAGGCTTGAGACGGTCGTCGGGTCGTCGGACCCGACCTACGTCTGCATTGGTGGGCGGCCCCAGCCGACAGCAGAATTGTTTGACCGTTGGACTATTCGCGCTACCCTTCCGGCCGGAACGCCTCGACCACGCCGTCCATCTGCTCGTCACCCTGAATCAGCCGGATGCGCTCGAAACCCGCTTCCGTCAGGCCGCTGTGGATCTCTTCGAAGGTGTAGCAGTTTCCGCCCTCAGTTGAGACGAGCATGTTGATGGCGAAGACCGCCCCGCGGCGCGGCCGCGTGCGGTCGGGCTGTAGGACGTGGTCACGCACGACGATGCGTCCACCAGGAAGCAGCGCGCGAAACACCTTGCGGTACAGGTCCAGGTTCTGCGCGGGGCTGTTCTGGTGAATGATCGCGGAAACGAGGGCCAGATCGTGGCCGTCGGGCAACTCATCCTCATAGAAGTCGCCGGCGACCAGTGTGACCCGGTCCAGCAACCCGGCGCGATTCAGCCGCTCGCGAGCGATCTCGATCACGTCAGGCTGATCGAAGAGCGTTGCGTTCAGATCGGGAACGGCCTTCAAGAACGCCGCCGAATAGGTTCCGGGTCCGCCGCCGACATCCAGCAAGGATTTCGGCGATTCGGGTTTGACGGCGGCGACGATCGACGCGGCCAGAGGCGTGGCCACGACGTCCATCGCCTCGATAAACGCCCGTTGCATCTCGGGCGTTCGCTTGTGCCGGCCGGGCTCGATCTCGCCGCGGACGATCCCGGTCAGGTCAGACCACTTCCGCCACTGGTTGGCATTGTGCAGGACCATCGGCAGCACCGAGCCGGGCGTGTCGGCGGAAAGCAGCGCGGCGATATCCGGCTCGCAGCGATATTTCCCATCCCGCTTGGCGAGCACCTCGATCCCCGCCAGCGCGTCCAGCAGAATCGTCAGCCCGCGCAGGTCGCCAGCCAGCCGCTCCGCAATCTCGTCGACGCTGAGCGGCCCAGACGCGAGCAACGTAAACAAGTCCAGCTCCGCCGCCGTCAGCAGGAGGCGGCATTCCATATAGTTCCGCGCCAGGGCCAACAACCCGTCCGCATTTACCGTGTGCATTCGCTTCACCTCCCTATCAATGCCAGTATTCTAGCCGCTGACAGCGGAGACGGCCCTCGGGCTCGCCTACGACACGTTCGGGGGGCGGCGCGTCGTCTGTTTTCGTTCGGCTCGCGTTGCACGTCCGAGTTTCGGGGCGTACCATCCATGGTTCGTGTGATCATACGGGAGTGTGTCGAACCATGCCGAAGCGTTATCTGGTGACCGCCGCGTTGCCCTACTCGAACGGGCGGCTGCACGTTGGGCATATCGGCGGGGCCTATCTGCCGGCCGACTCCTACGTCCGCTACCTGCGCGCCCGCGGGGAGGACGTGTGCTTCGTCTGCGGGAGCGACGACAACGGCGTCGCCATCGAAATCTCCGCTTCCCATGCCAAAACCACGCCGCAGGAGATCTCCGCCCGCTTCAACGAGCGGCAGAAACTGGACTTCGCCGGACTGCGGATCGAGTTCGACGTCTACGGCGGCACGCACCAGCCGGGGTTTGTCAAGTTGCACGAGCAGTTCAGCCAGGAGTTTTTCAAGCGGATCTATGAGAAGGGCTATTTCACGAAACGCAGCACCAAGCAGCTTTATGACCCCCAGGCGGACCGCTTCCTGCCGGACCGCTACGTCCGCGGCACGTGCCACCACTGCAATGAGCCGGGCGCCACAGGCGATCAGTGCGAGGCCTGCGGGCAGATGATCGACCCCCTGCTACTGATCAACCCGATCAGCGAGATCACCGGCCAGCCCGCCGAAGTCCGCGAGACGACGCACTGGTACCTGCGGCTCAACGACTTCGAAAAGCCCCTGCACGAGTGGCTCCAATCAAAGCAGGCGCACTGGCGACCGAGCGTGATCAAATTCGCCCTCGGGCAGATCAAGCAGGGGTTGCCCGAACGGTCAATGACCCGCGACATCGTGTGGGGCGTCCCCGTCCCGCTCGACGATCCTGACGCCAGCGGCAAGGTGCTGTTCGTCTGGTTCGACGCACCGATCGGGTACATCTCCTTCACCGCCAAGCTCTGCGGCCGGACGGAAGGCGACTGGCACGCCTACGAGAAGTGGTGGAGTGATCCCGACACGGCCATCGTGCACTTCATCGGCGAAGACAACACTGTTTTCCACGCGCTGATCTGGCCGGCGATGCTGATGGCCGACGGCCGCCACCAGTTGCCGTTCAACGTCGTCGCCAACAACTTCATCAACTTCCGTCTCAGCGGCGACGAAGCCAAGGTCTCCAAAAGCAAGACACCCGAGCAGTCGCCGGTCTGGATCGAGGAGTATCTCAAACGCTTCGACCCGGACGCGCTGCGTTATTACCTGACGGCGATCGCGCCCGAGAACGCCAAGACGACGTTCGACCCGCAAGACTTTGTTACCCGCAACAACGGCGAGTTAGTCGCCGCCTTTGGCAACTTCGTCAATCGCACACTGGCGTTCGCCGCCAAGTATTTCGACGGCAAGGTGCCCGATGCGGCGGCGCAGACCGACGCGGACCGGGCGCACCTCGCGCTGGCCGAGGAAGCCCTGAAAAAGGTCGGCCGGAATATCGAGCAGCACCGTTATCGGGTCGCGCTGGAAGAGGTGATGGCGTTCGCACGGGCCTGCAACCACTATTTCGGCGTGCGAGAACCATGGCGAACCCGCAAGGAAAACCTGACCGATTGCGCTGCCTCCCTCGCGACCTGCATTCACGCCGTGCACTACCTCGCAGTCTTGGCGTACCCGTTCATGCCAGGAGCGGCGGAGAAGATGCTGAGCATGCTCGGCGTCTCGGGCAAGACCATTCGATGGGAGCCACCCACGCCGTTGCCAGCGGGACACACCCTCCGGCAGCCGGCGATCCTGTTCGAGAAGCTCGAACCGGGTTGCATGGATTGAGGACGACGACGGGATGCTGAGATTCCGCAGACGAGAATGCTCGATGCTCCTGATACTCGCCGCGACTGCCGCGCCGCTCGGTTGCGAGAACCAGCCGGCCAGGCCGCTGGCAGTGCCGGCGGGCGTCGCCCCCGAGGTCGTTCTGAAGACGCCGGAGGACGCGGCCCGCAGTGCGCTGACATGCCTGCAGGCCGACCTGCGGGCGATTAGGAACCGTGACGAGCAAGCCGCAAAAGCGTGCCTCGAAAAACTGCGGAGGGTGGCGGCAGTCACGACGATCGAGCAAACGCTCGCGCGCATGCCGCAGTTTAAGACAATAGTCGGCGACGACGCGATCAAAGGGTTTATCAACAACTGGGGGGCGACGATCGCCTACTACGCCGCGGGATTGCAGCTTGAACAGATGCGCCGCGTCTCTGAGTCAGCGTCGAGAGTCGGTGTGGTCGTGCCGGCGTCGGGACCGGAGGACGACGCTCTGATCCAGGTCACCTGCGTCCGTGGGGCCGACGACCTGTGGCGGGTCTCGCGGATCGAGTTCGTCGTCGAGACCCCAACTGCCCGGCCGGCGCGTCCGCCTGCGACGCAACCCGCTTCGCAGCCCTAGTACTGCTTATCCCAGTTATCCCAGGGCCGGTCCGATGCCAATGCCCGCGCTCGACGACACGATTATCGCCGTGTCCAGCGGCTGGCGGGCCGATCCACTCGGGATCATTCGCGTGAGCGGTCCGGGCGCCTTCGAATTGCTCCAGCAGGTGGGCGTGACGCTGCCGGCGGCCGACACGAGGCCAACCCCGGGCTGGTGTGAAGCCCGCCTGGCGGCGGGGGACGATTTCAGCCTGCCGGCAACCGTCTTCTGGTTTCGCACGCCGCGCAGCTACACGGGGCAAGACGTGGTCGAAATCCACACCGTCGGCAGCCTGCCGGCCCTGCGGGCGCTCTCGGCGCGCCTCATCGAGCTGGGAGCGAGACGGGCCTTGCCGGGAGAGTTCACCGCGCGGGCCTTCCTCAACGGCAAGCTCGACGCCGACCAGGTCGAGGGCGTTCTCGCACTGATCAACGCCGAAGACCAGGCCGCCGCGCGTCAGGCCGCCCGGCTCAGCCGGGAGCCGTACCGGGCCCGCCTCGGGGCCATCAACGACCGTTTGACTGAACTCATCGCGCTGGTCGAAGCCGGCATTGATTTCGTCGAGGAAGAGGATGTCCGGTTCATTACGCCCGCTGAACTGAGCCGGTCCCTCGAGGAACTCGCTGATGCCATCTCGGCGATCGCCGGCCCCGGCCGCGCGCTGCATCAGGCCGTCAAGCCTCATGTCGCCCTCGCCGGGCTGCCGAATGCCGGCAAGAGCACCCTTTTCAACGCCTTGTTGGGCTACGAGCGGGCGATTGTCGCCCCGGTCCTGGGGACGACGCGCGACGTCCTGTCGGCAGAGGTTGAAGCGGGCGGTGTTAGCGTGGTGCTCCAGGATTGCGCGGGCCTGGGTGCCAGCGCCGACGAGTTGGAGTCGGCCGCCCATCTCGCCGCCGAGCAGGCCGCCGACCACGCTGACCTGGTGCTGTGGGTGCACGACTGCACAGTGGACTGGGATGCGCGCGAGGCCGCGGTGTGTCGCCGCATCCCCGCGATACGCCGCGTGCTGGTGGTCAGCAAGCTCGACCGGTGGGTGGGCGACGGGGATCGGCCGCCGCCGATCGCTTTTTCCACCAGTGTGAAGGTCAGCGCTGTCACCGGGGCCGGGTTACGCCGCATGCGCGAAGTGCTCGCCGAATGTTTGGAGTCTCTCGGAAGCCGACAAGGAGGCGGTTTGCCGGCTGAGCACCTCGGGACGGTTTCAGAGGCGCTCGCCCGCGCGCGTGCGGTGGCTGTGGAATTGGATGAGGTGCTTGCCATGCCGGAGGTCGTCGCCCTCGAGCTTCGCCACGCGTGGGAAGCTCTCGAGTCGATCGACCGCGGGCCTTTGGCGGAGGACATTTTGGGGAGAATCCTGGCACGCTTTTGCATCGGGAAGTGAGAATAGGCATTGTCTCGGGAGCGGTTTCCGGTAAGCCGGGCAATCTCGCGCAAATGAATTGTAGATTTTCCGTACCAGCGTTTGGTGCAGCTTCCGAAATGTAAGCCACGCCAGCCAATGGAGTTGCGAGGTTTGCTGCCCCGCCCGCAGGCCCTGAGCGAGAAAACCTTTTTCAGGAATACTTGTAGAACTATAGTGGTTGTGTCGATAATCCTACGCGGCAGGAAAGTGAGAATCGCCAAATCCTGCTTGACGCAACGACGAATTCGGACAATAATAAGCGTAAGGTTCTGATAATAATCATAGCTCGTTAGCGAGGAACTGGAAAACCAGGCTTCTTTCCCCTCCGGAGAGCACCGGGACGCCTCAGGGCCCCTGGTGCCCTCTTTTTTGTGCGCCTCGCGGTTCCCCGCCGCGCTCCCGCTTGCCGCCGCCGCGACCAGCGCGGACCAGCGGGCTGCCCTCCGACCTGCGACCGCCCTTCGCGATGTTCGCCCCGGCGCGCGCGACACCGAAGGGCACCCCGGCCGCCGACACGAGCCTCATCTCCTGCTGACATTCGTCGACCGCTGCCACCGCCATCCGAGCCCCTTGCCCGGTTGCGACGATCCGGCCGGTTCGGGCTTGGCCTGCTGCGCGGCGTCCTGCGGCACTGACGGCGTGCCCGGGTTCGGCCAGCGTGGACACGGGGATCAGCTCGGCTTCGCGCCTGCCCACCGACCCCGCGAGTCGACCGGCCGGAAACGCGTTGAGCAAGCGGTGCACAGTGAGGTGAGGTCGGAATAACGCCGCATCGGGGAAGTGTGATGGTAGTGCGGCTTGGCGGCGAGCGCGAAGTGACCTTGCTGCGACGGAGGGTGGCACGCCTGCGAGACGCACCGCAGCGACAGCACGTTCACGGCGGGCTTGGCCGGTTGTCCCTGGAAATCGGCGTAGTTTTCCTCCGCGATGCCAAGTTCTCGGCCGAGTGGTCGGACTTTGGGTGGTCGATCGGAGTGGTGCGCGATATACTCAAGCACCGTCCGGCGCCAAGTCGTGAGCGGCGGACTCTATCCGTGGCGGGGCATAAACGTGCTTCGCAACAGAGGTCCACGAGCTGCGGCACGGGGGATTGCTCGAGGTCGCCTCGCGACCGCGCGGACGGCAGGCGGGATGATAGAGGTGAAGGTTCGGGCCTTCCAGGGTCGGGAGTCGAGCAGGACCGTTGACCGTCGCGGTGGGCGGAGCCCTCTGACCGCGGCGCCCGGGTTGCCGTTGCGGCGGGCTGCATCTGGCCAAGTCTGCCGCGCGTGGGCCAAGAACGTGCTCGGAGGAGTCGAGACATGAGCAGCGCGAACAGCTTGAAGGCAGTCACGCAGTTCTCCGTTTTTCTGGCAAACAAACCCGGAGAACTGTGTCAGGTCGTTCGGCGACTGGCCGCGAGCAAGATTAACATCGTCGCCATGAGCATGATGGATGCCACCGAGCACGGCGTGCTGCGCCTGGTGGTGGAAGACCCGAGTGGCATCCGCGAGACGCTTGGGGCGCTCAACCTGCCCCGGACCGAGACGACCGTGCTGACCGCCACGCTGCCCAACAGGCCAGGAGCGCTGGCTGATGTGGTCGAGCGCCTGGACCAGGAGCACATCCAGGTCCACTACGCCTATTGCACCGCTGGGGCTCGCAACGGAAAATCCCTGGGTGTCTTCAAAGTCTCAAACCTCAACAAGGCCATACGGGTGCTTTCCGAGCGCAAGCCGCGCCGAAGCACCGCCGCCACCGCGATCCGCAAGAACGGCCGTGGACGACGCAGGTAAGGCGTACAATCAGCGATCGGCTTCGCCGCAGTCGGACCCTGCGCAACTCCTCAGGAATGTTGGCCGTCCGCGGACACACGTGAGCGGCTGGGTGCGCTTCCTGGCCGCGCTCATCACGCTCGGCTGCTGTGCACTCGTGGGGCTGGCCGCCTGGCTGAGGCCTGACCAGCGCGGCTACGGGACGCACCAGCAACTGGGCTTTGGCAAATGCGCTATGCTGGTCACCACCGGCCTGCCGTGCGCGACGTGCGGCATGACGACCGCCTTCGCGTACGCCGTTCGGGGACGCTTGGACCGGGCGTTTCTGGCGCAGCCGACCGGGTTGCTGTTGGCGCTGGCCACCGTCGCAGGTGCGCTCGGCGGGGGATGGGTGGTGGCCACGGGGCGAACGCTGCCGTTCCGCACGCCAATCATAACGCCTTATCGGCTGTTCTTCGGCTTGCTCATCCTGCTGGTGGGAAGCTGGGGATTCAAGATCGTGGTGGGATTTTTGAACGGCACGTTGCCGGACCGACTGTAGCAACTCGGCAAGGGTTGAGACCACGCCGGCCAGCGCTTCACCATTTCAGCAGAGTGTGCTACGATTAGGATTCTGCGGGTTTCCGGGTGGCGCTTGGCGCGCGGCCCCGGTCAAAGTGTAAGGCACGAGAAGGTTTGGCATGGCGAAAAACGCCCCCGCAAAAGACACAAAAGAGGCGGAAGAGGTCGCAAGCGGGCCGCCGGAGTTCTCCGAAAAGGATAAGTGCTGCGCCCGGCAATGGTTCGCGAAGGCCAAAGAGCTGCGCGAACGGCGGGACTACGACTACGCCATCGAGTGCTACATCAACGGGCTGGACTTCTGGACCGAGGCCGTCGAGGAGGGGCACATGCCGCTGTGGTCGTTGGCGATTCAGCGGCATCAGGTCGGCGGCAAAAAGCCGGGCCTGATGGAGGGCCTCAAGAACGCCATGACCGGCAAGGATCCCAAGAAGTGTCTGCTCAACGCCGAGCACTTGATGGCCAAGGACCCGACCAACGCCGGCTACCTCGACGGCGTGCTTAAGAACGCGAACCGGGCCGACCTGCCGGAAACCTTGCAGTGGATCACGCCCAAAGTCTTCGACTCCATGCGCAAAGACAAAAAACCGAACATGGGCCGTTTCAAGACGTTTCGACAGGTGCTGGTGGAGGCAGGGGAGCGGGCGAACGAGCGGGGCGACGCGCAGTTTGCGGCCTGGTGCTACGAGCAGGCCGTCAATGCCATCGATTGCTTGATCGCACGCAATCCAACCGACATGGCGCTGAAGGACGAGCAACGCGACCTGTCGGGTCGGTTGACCATCGCGCGCGGCAAGTACGGTGAGGCGGATTCCTTCCGCGATTCGCTCCAGGACGCCGACAGGCAAAAGCTGCTGCACGACGCCGAACGGGCCAAACAGGGCGCGCAGACGCTGCAAGCGTTGATTGTGGCGGAACGCGCCGAATACGAAGCGAATCCGACGATGCCTGGCAAGATTCACGGCTATGTCGATGCGCTGCTGAAGCCCGAGCGGAGGAAGGAGGAGCTCATCGCCATCGACGTCCTGACGACAGCGTATGAGGACTCGTCCAACTACAGCTTCAAGCAGCGCGCCGATGATGTCCGGCTGAAGCAGTTGCGCCGGCAAAGCCGGCACTGGAAAGAACGGGCCCAAAAGACCGGCAGGGAAGAAGACCGACAGCAATTCCGCCTGGCGGAAATGGAAGAGCGGCAAACTGAGGTGGAAATCTACCGCGAGCGCGTCCAGAAGTATCCGACCGATCTGCGGTTGAAATTCTTTCTGGGCAGGACACTGTTCCGCTCACAGCAGCACGATGAGGCGATCCCGCTCCTGCAAGAGGCCCAGGGCGACCCGCGCAGTCGCGTGCAATGCCAGCTCATGATCGGCCGCGCGTTTTTCGAAAAGGAGTCATATTCGCAGGCCGCCGACACGCTCAGCGAAGCGCTCGAGAAATACGAGGCCGGCGGCGACGAGACCAGCAAGCAGATGATGTACTGGCTGGGACGGGCCTGCGAGGCTGACGGCAAGCTCGAGGAAGCCAAGGCGGTCTACGGAAAGTTGCTGCGACAGGACTATAATTACGCCGACGGCGACGCACGCAAACGACATGAAAGCTTGCAGTA
>JBHHZX010000095.1:0-11391 GCA_046758265.1 Phycisphaerae bacterium | reverse complement strand
ACCGCGCCCCCGGGGCCCGGCGCGTGATGACTTTGGATCGTCCACGCTCCTCTTGTACCTCCGGTTTCGTCGCACCTTATGAAACCACTTGGGCCGCGGGTCGATCGCGCGTAGAATACCGGCACGCGATGACGGGGCACGGCGCGGATTCTGATCGAGGAGTATGGGCCATGAAACTCGAAGCTTTCTTGCAGGACCAGGGCGTCGGTTACGAGAAGCACACGCACACCACCACCTACACGGCACAAGGACTGGCGCATGCGGAGCACGTTTCCGGATACATGGTGGCCAAGCCGGTGATCGTGAAGGGCGCCGCCGGCTTTGCCATGTGCGTATTGCCGGCGCCGAAACAGCTTGACCTGCAGCAGGTTGCCGAAGTGCTGAACGAGCCGGAGGTGCGGCTGGCCACCGAGGCGGAGATGGCCGAGCTGTTTCCGGATTGCGAGCTGGGCGCGGAGCCCCCGGTCGGTGCTCTGTTCGACATGAAGACGGTCATGGACACCCGGCTGCGAGAAGACGAGTTCCTGGTCATGCAGGCCGGGACCCACACCGAGGCGATCAAGCTGCGCCGCACGGACTGGGAACGGCTGTGCAAGCCCGTGGCGGCGCCGATCACGGGGAGTTGAGCGTGGCGCCACGCGACCGCACGCCGGTGGGAGGTGCGGCGACGTTGAGCTGCGCGAGGGCGTCCTTATAGCCCTTTTCCAGGAAGGCGCGGCCAATCCGCAGGCTGATGTGGTCCCACGGCAGCAGCTCGTCGAAGCTGCGCTCGCGGTGGGCGTACCAGTCGGGATCGACGCCGGTGGCGGCGTAGGCTTCTTGCCAGATGCGGTGGTCGTAGCATTCGTGCCAGCCGTCGAAACGAGCGCCACGTTTCCAGGCTTCGTAGATGACCGGCCCCAGTCGGCGGTCGCCGCGGGCCATGACGGCTTCCAGGATCGAGCACTCGATCCGGTGCGTGCGGATCCTGACGGCCGAGCGCCGGCGGCGTTGGAGGCGCGACAGTTGCCGGCGAACCTCGAGGAAGTATTCCAGTCGCGGCTGAGCCATCCACTGAAAAGGCGTGAACGGCTTGGGCACCAGCCAGCCGACCGAGGCGGTGACGTGGGCCGGCGGTTTGCCGATCTTCTGGCGCTCTTTGCTCAACGCGCGGCTGAGTTCCCAGATGCCGGTGATGTCTTCCTCGCGTTCGCCGGGGAAGCCGGACATGAAGTAGAGCTTGATGCGTCTCCAGCCGGCCCTGTAGACCGCGCGAACACCGTCCATGAGGTTGCCGTCGGTGACTTTTTTGCGGATGGCGCGGCGCATGTCGTCGCGGGCGGCTTCGACGGCCATGGTGATGCCCCCCTTGCGGACGCTGTTGGCCATCCAGGGGATGTTCTGCAACATCTTGTCGATGCGCAGCGAGGGAAAGCTGAGATTGACCATTCGCGGAGCGAAGCGCTCGTTGATGCGCTCGGCGAGCTCGCGCAGGTGCGGGTAGTCCGCGGTCGAGAGCGACAGCAGACCGATGTCCTGGTGCCCCGTGGCCCGGTAGGCTCGCTCGGCGATTTCGAGGATGCGATCGACACTGCGGTAGTGCAGCGGGCGCTTGGTGTAGCCGGCGTGGCAGAAACGGCAGACCTGCGGGCAGCCGCGCATGATCTCGATGCTGATGCGGTCGTGGACGGTCTCGACCCATGGCACGAGCGGACGCACCGGGAACGCGACATCCTCAAAGTCGGGCGTTCGGCAGCGCTCGACGCGGGTCGGCAGGCCGGCGATCTTCGGGATCAGCTTGGCGATCGTGCCATCGGCGTGGTAACGAACCTCGTAAAGGTTCGGCGCGTACATCCAGGGGAAACGCTTGGCCAGCAGCGGAATCATCTCACGCCGCGGGATACCGGCGCGCTTGTATTCCTTGTACGCGTCGAGTAGGGCCGCCATGCTGTGCTCACCGTCGCCGATGACGACCAGGTCCACGAACTCGGCCATCGGCTCGGGGTTGTCGGCTTGCGGGCCACCGCAGATGAGCAGCGGGTGCGCGTCGGAGCGGTCGGCGGCGCGGAGCGGGATGCCGGCCAGATCGAGCATGTTGAGCACGGTGGTGAAGCACAGCTCGTATTGCAGCGAGATGGCGAGGATGTCGGCGTCGGCCACGGGCTGACGCGTGTCCCACGTAAACAGCGGCAGGTTACGCTCGCGCATGACCTTTTCGGCGTCGATCCACGGGCAGTAAGTGCGTTCGGCACAGACGCCGGGCGTGTGGTTGCAGATCCAGTAGATGATCTGACAGCCGAGGTGGGACATGCCGATGGTGTACGCGTCGGGGAAGGCGACGACGACTTTGACGTCGGCGCCGTCCCAGTCCCCCGGCCCGACGAGCTGGTTGACCTCGTTGCCGATGTATTGCCCGGGCTGCCGGACGTAGGGCAGCAGCTCGTTGCTGACGCGGTCATGGAGCGAGCCGCTCATGGTGCTTGATCCTACCGTTTCCCCTGCTGGATTTCCGAACACCGTCGATAGTATAGCGGCGGCCGAAGATGTCCTCTGCGCCGTTGGGCCGGGTCGTGAGCGCCGGCACCATGGAAGCTTGGATCCGATAATAGTATGGCTTTCGCGCGTGCTGGCTGATTGTCGTTGATTTGGTAGGTTTGAGCCGCAAAAATGGTACGGAAGCACGCTCTGCGCCGTTCGTTTGAGCGCTCTGCGTCGAGGCGACGCGGGCGGCTTTGTTTGCGCGTCTGGGCATGCAGTGGGTCGCGACGCTGAAGATGCCCGTCGGCCGATTCGTGCCCGATTACTCGCTTCTGCTTGAGAGAACGCGGTTGGGAACCTTGGAGGAAGCCAATGAGGAAGCCAAGAGCGGCTTGGCGCAACCTGCAATCGCATGTTGTCCTGTTAGTGCTCGCGGCCCCCGCGTCGGGAAACGAAATCGTCGTCAGGAACGATTCCTTTGAGGACGGTGGCCCGGCGGTGATTGTGGGCAACTTCATTCCGGGGGAGCACGCCGGGGCGCGTCTCACCGCGCCGTGCGACGGGGCGATCGTTGCGGTGCAGATCGCGTGGCTGGAGGGAACCCCGGGCCATGACCCGACCGTCGAGCGGGCGATTCATATCTTTGAGGGGAGCACGTTTCCCACGCCGGGCACGGAGCTGGCTCTTCTCGAAGCGCCGGTCATGACGCCGGGCTTCTTCAACGAATTCAGGTATCTGGACGAGGGTCAGACGACTCCTCTGAATATTCCGGTCACGGCCGGTCAGCCCTTCTACGTGACCCTGGAATTCGACAACCCCACGGACGTGGGCAACGGCGGACCCAGCGTCGTGCGGGATGTGGACGGCTGTCAGCCGGGCGCCAACGTGCTCTATGCGATTCCCGGCGGCTGGCTGAACTTCTGCATCTACTTGCAGGGTGATCTCCTCATCCGGGCCGTGATCGATTGTGACGAGATGTCCGGCGCTTGCTGTCTGCCCGACGGCGCGTGTGAAACCATGACCCCTTCGGACTGCGTTGCTGCGGGCGGTCTGTACCAGGGCGACGGGAGCGACTGCGCCGCGGTCGATTGCCCGCAGCCGGAGCAGGCCTGCTGCTTTGAGGCGACGGGCGGCTGTCTCGATCTGACGGAGGAAGACTGCCTGATCGCCGGCGGGATTCCCGGGGGCGACGGGACGGACTGCGCGACATACGTGTGTTTCCCGATTGGCGCCTGCTGCCTTCCCGACGGAACCTGCCTGGACGACCTGAGCCCCGAAGACTGCGAAGCGCTGGACGGCGTGTTCCAGGGCGACGGCACCACGTGTGACGGCAGCGCGTGTCCTGAGCCGTCCGGCGCGTGCTGTTTCGTCACCGGCGGCTGCCTGGTGCTGACCGAGTCCGATTGCGCGATTGCCGGCGGCACGTGGGTGGGGCCCGCGACCGACTGCTCTGACGGTGATGGCAACGGGACCGCCGATGCGTGCGAGACCTCGCCGTGCCTGGGGGATCTCGATGGCGACCAGGAGGTCAATCTCACGGACCTGGCGATGTTGCTGGCGAGCTACGGGGTTCCCAACTGCGACCCGGATCCCTGCCCCGGCGATTTCGACGGCGACGGGGACGTTGACCTGGCCGACCTAGCAGCGCTGTTGGCGAACTACGGGCAGGTTTGCCCATAGCGGTCAGCGCAGCGTTTTTCGGCGCAGCTACGGTAGCGAGGCTAAGCAAGCAGGCCCCGGAGACGCGTTTTCGCGGCGCACTTATGCTTGGGCCGGGCGGAGGCCCAGTGGCGGCCGATCTTGAGCCGCACGGGCCTGCCCGTCGAAGGGGAGAGTTACGGCTTTCACGCAGGTGTTATTGTCAGCTCCCTGAGGCAGCCCGGTGACGCGCGCCCCAATCACGCCGCATGGTACCAGCTACTTGGCGCCAGGAGAGCGCGTGAACTATAATGAAATTTGTCCCGTCAAGTGGAGGCACGCCTCTGGGCGTGAACGGAGGAGGGTTAAGCATGTTCAAATCGAGGGACATTCTAACTTCAGTCCTTCCTAGTGCGCTCATCGCGGCCGTTGTACCCGGGCTTGGTGCCGAGCCACCCGGTACCGAGTGCACCGTGACTGTTGTGACCCCGGACCCCAACGAATCGCTCAGCCTGCAGAAGGGAGAGAGTGGTTGGCCAAGCGTCGGGCCGTTCCCGCCCGGTGACCCCGACCTGAACCTGCGTGGTGGCTGGCCGGTCGATCTCGGCCTGAACGGCTCCGGGTATCCCTACACCCCGACGTTGTACGACGCCGACGGGGACGGCGCCGACGAGATCTTCCTGACCGGCGGGCATACGTTTGCTCTCCGCGGAGACGGCACCTTCTTGCCCGGCTGGCCGACGACGGAGATGGAGTACATGGGCTACGGCACGAACGGGAATAAGCCTGGTCCGTCCGCCGCCGATTTCGACGGGGATGGTGAAGGCGAGGTTCTCTGGTCCTTGCGGGACTGGTATGCGGGCAGCTCCGTCATGTGGAGCTTCAACGTCAAGAACCTGGACGGAACCGATTTGCCCGGGTTCCCGCAGCACGCGCCCGACATGACCTGGAATTCGAACGCCCTTGATACCCCGTTCGTCATCGGCGACACGGATGGGGATGGGGATCTGGAAGCGTGGGCGCCGCACACCTTGGGGAACAACTTTACGTACTATCGCGTTTCCGCTTTCGATCAGACGGGCACCAGGCTGTTCACGGTGGACCTTAACGATGAGGAGAGCGTTGTTTCACTGTACTTCGGCGACCTGGACGGTGACGGGACCAAAAAGATGTTTGCGGTTTCCTGGCTCTCACCGTCTCTCTGGCTGCACGTCTTCCAGGCCGACGGCAGCGAGGCGAGCGGTTACCCCATCGTGCTCCATACTCTGGGATCCGGGTGGCTCATGTTTGGGCCTCCGGTCCCGGCGGACTTGGATGACGACGGTGACCTGGAGATTCTCCTCGGTCACTGGGGTGGCGGAGCGTCGTACGCGCAGTGCTACCATCACGACGGCACGCCCTGCGCAGGCTTTCCGATTCAGATCGCCACCAGCAGCCAGTTGTTCTATCTGGGCCTGGGTGACGTCACCGGGGATGGTGAGCCGGAATTGCTTGCCACGGATAACCATCTCGGCGCCGACTACCGCGTGTACGCAATCGATCTCGCGAGCGGCACGACCTTGCCCGGTTGGCCCTATGGCGTGACGAGCTGGCCCAAAGGGTTTCCGGCTGTTGTCGACGTGGACAACGACGCTGTTCAGGACGTCTGCTTCGCCACCGGTTCGGGCGAGCTGTTCGCCGTATCGGGCCAAGGTCAGCTCATCGATGGCTATCCGAAGCTGATGGCGAGCCCGTCCATTTCCGGTGTAGCCGCCGGCGACATCGACGGCGACGGGCTGTTTGAGCTGGTGGCAGCCACCTGGGACGGATGGGTGTACGCTTGGGATACGACCGGAGCGGCGCTGCCTGGCCGGGCAGACTGGCCGATGCGCGGCGTCAACGCCAGGAACACGGGCGTCTTCGGCGACCAGGCTTGGATCGTTGGCGACCTCGACGGCGACTGTGACGTGGACCTGAGCGATTTGGCAGTACTGCTGTCGAACTACGGCACGACCGGCGGCGCGAGCTACGAAGACGGCGACCTCGACGGCGACGGGGATGTAGACTTGACCGACCTAGCAGAACTGCTGAGCGTCTACGGCACGATCTGTCCGTAGCGTTCGCCGGCCGTGGTTTTCGATCTGCGTGGCGCACGCGGCAGCAGGGGCCGCTGGCTTGCGCTCGGGGCGCTGATTCGCCGGACTCGGAGGTCCGGCGCTACGGAAGGGGGGGCGCGCGCCGTCGGGCCCGCCGCAGAGTTGGCGGGGCGGGCGCCCCGCCCCGCGCCCCCCGCCCGGCCCCCCGCTACTCAGTCTTCCAGGCGCTCGCCTTCGGGGGCCATCTTTGCCAAGCGCGGCGAGAGCGTTGCCGGCCTGCCGCCGCGCTCCTGAAAACATGGGCGAAATGCCGATTCCGACGGCGGGCATTACAGGAAAGTCGGAGTGGCGTCGGCGACGTTCGCGCGAGTGACTTTGGCGTCGTACCACCTCACGGAACTCTTGGGGGGAGGCCTCGCAGCAACCGATCGCGCGCTGCAGAGAGCTTTTTCATGGAAACTTCGCTCGATGCCGTCCTGGGGGGCCTTGACGAAACCTGCGCTCGGCCTCACAACCAGACGCCAACATGAGCGGTGATTGCTGCGAGGAACCAAGCTATGCCGAGACCTCACATATCGGGCCCGGCGGTGCGCCAAGCGGCGTACGCCGTCCTGGTGGCTGTTCTGGTGGTGGGCCTCGTTGGGGCGGCGTACGGACAAGCCCGGCCCGCTTCGCAAACCAGCACTCAACCACAGACGCAGCCGGCTTCTCAGCCCCAAACGCAGCCAGCCTCTCAACCGGGGACGCAGCCCGCTGAGCAGCCGAAACCATTGACGCTCGAGGCCATTTACGGCCCGGAGGGAAAGGCCGACTTCGACGGCTCCTACGCCCGCGGGATGAAGTGGCTCGACGACGGGTGGCACTACCTGCACCGCCGCGACGGGCAACTGATGCGGATTGACGCGCTGACCGGTGAGGCGGAACCCGCGTACGATCAAGGCGCGCTCGAAGCCGCGCTGCGTGCCCACGAAGATTTCGACGAGAAGGCCGCCAAACGCCTCGCCCGCAAGCCGACTTTCTGGACCGACGACCGCTCCGCGGTCCTCATCCGGCACAACGACCGGCTGTACTTCTACCGCTTCGTCGAAGGGAAGCTACGGAAGCTGACTGCCGACACCCTGCCGCGCCGCGTCGTACAACTCAGCCCGCACGGCGCGGCCGTCAGCTTCGTCCGCGACAACAACCTGTACGTGGTCGAGACCCGCACGGGCAAGCAGCGGCAAGTGACCCGCGACGGCAGCGACACGTTGCTCAACGGCGTGCTGGACTGGGTCTACCAGGAGGAGATTTATGGGCGTGGTCGCTGGCGGGCGAACTGGTGGCGCGACGCCGCCGAATACCTCGCCTACTTGCAGCTCGACGAGACCAGCGTCCCGCTTTACACGCTGGTGAACTACATTCCCCGCATCTCGGCGGTCGAGCAAACCCGCTACCCTAAAGCCGGCGCCCCGAACCCCGCCGTTCGGCTGGGCGTTGCCAGGCGAAAGACCGGCAGGACCATCTGGGTTGATCTCGGGAAATATGACGGCACCGAGATTCTCGTGGTCCGCGTCGGTTGGTCTGCCGACGGCAAGCTCCTTTTTTCCGTGCAGGATCGCGAGCAGCGCTGGCTGGAGCTGAACGAAGCCGATCCGAAAACCGGGCGCGCGCGAACGCTGATCCGCGAGACGTCGCCCGCCTGGGTCGAAAGCATCGCGGACCCGCATTGGCTCGATGACGGCTCGTTCCTCTGGCTGAGCGACCGTGACGGCTACCGCCACATCTATCACTACACGCGCGACGGCCGGCTGCTTGGCCGGGTTACGGCCGGCGATTGGCCGGTTCGCGGGCTCATCGGCCACGACGCGGAAACTGGATGGGTCTACTTCACCGGTTCACGTGAAACCGCATTCGAAACCCACGCCTACCGCGTCCAACTTGGCGGCGGACCGATCGAGCGGCTGACGGAGCCTGGGGTTACCCACAGCGTCAACTTTGACCCGACGCTGCGCTTCTTTTTCGACACGTTCAGCAACGTGGCCACGCCGCGAAAGGTCTACTTGCGCCACAGTGACGGTACGTTGGTCCGCGTGATCAGCGAAAACGAGGTCGAGGCGCTGGACGAGTACGTGTGGAGCGTGCCCGAGCTCCGGCGGATCGCCAACCGCAACGGCTTTGCGCTGAACGTCCGGATCATTCGCCCGCCCGACTTCGACCCGACGAAGAAGTACCCGGTGTGGTGCACGGTTTACGGGAGCCCCGCTGCGCAGACGATCCGCAATCGCTGGGGCGGCCAGCGCCAGATGTTCGACCAGTACCTCGCGCAGCAGGGGTACGTCATTTTCGGGTGTGACCCGCATTCGGCTTCGGGAAGCGGGGCGCTCTCCGCGTGGCAGGCCTATTGCCGCCTCGGCGAAAACGAATTGGCCGATGTCGAAGACGCTCTGCGTTGGCTGATCGACCAGGGCTACGCCGACTCTGAGCGCATCGGCATCACCGGCTACAGCTACGGTGGCTATTTCGCCGCTTACGCGCTGACGCACAGCAAGATGTTCAAGTTGGGAGTTGCCGGCGCGCTGGTTTCGGACTGGCACAATTACGACTCGGTTTACACCGAGCGTTACATGCGGATGCCGCAGAACAACCCCGAAGGCTACGAACGGGCCGGCGTGTCGAGCGCGGCAGAGAACCTGCACGGGCGGCTCCTGATCGTCCACGGCCTGCGTGACGACAATGTCCACTTCCAGAACACCGCCCAACTGATCGACGCGCTGCAGCAAGCAGGGAAAATGTTCGACCTGATGGTCTACCCGCGCGACCGGCACGGCATCGGGCGGGGCCGCAAGCACTATCGCGGGTTGCGCCTGAAGTACATTCTGGATAATCTTTAATCTGGATGACTCGGCACGTTGTCCGGGGCAAGGAACGCCCGCTACTTACGCTTTGGGGGCGAGCCCACGGGCACCGGCCGGCGGTGCTCGTCGACGGCGACGTAGACCAGGGTCGCTTCGGTCACCGGCACCATCTGCGGCGGGTTGTCGAACCGCTCGGCTTCGACGTTCACATGGATGGTCAGGGAGGTGCGGCCCTGCTTGACGATGCGGGAATAAAAGCTCAGGACGTCGCCCACGTAGACGGGCCGCTTGAACTCGACCTTGTCCATGGCGACGGTGACGAACTGGTGCGGGGCGTGCTCGCGGGCGGCGACCGCCCCGGCCTGGTCGATGTAGCTGAGCAGGACGCCGCCGAAGATCGTGCCCTGCGCGTTCGTGTCGCGCGGCATCATCATCACGCGCAACGCCGGGCAGGTGGAGGGCTGCTCATCTATCCGTGTTGGTTCCATCACTTCACCGACGCTCGAACCCTGGTGTCCTTGAATCCTCGAATCCTTGGATCCCGCGAGCCTGCGTCCCTGCCATCATCTCGGTCTTGGCGTGGGTCACGGCGGGTCCTGCTCTAACTGAAATGTTCTGTGCGCAGCCTGGAGAGCCCGTTCGCCGTCTTGCTCGGGCACCAGGATGCTGATGACGACCTCGCTGGTGGAGATGTTTTCGATGTTGATGTTTTCGGCGGCAAGCGCCTCAAACAACCTGGCCGCGACCCCGCTGTGCGCGCGCATGCCTATGCCGACGACCCGCAACCGGGCGAGCTCCTCTGATACTTCGACCTCAGCAGCGGCGAAGCGCTGTGCGGTCCGCTCGGCAACGGCTCGCGCCGCGTCCGCCTGCTTCGCGTCAACCATGAAAGAGATGGTGACGGTGCGGCCGCTGTCGCTGACGCCTTGAATGATGTCGTCCACATTGATGTTTCGGCGGCCGATCTCGCTGAAGATCTTGGCGGCGACGCCGGGCTCGTGGGGCACGCGGCGCACGGTCACGCGCCGGACGTCGCGCTTCAGCGTTGCGCTGCGCACGGCGCCATTCTCCATGTCGGGCGGATCGCTCATGATCATGCTTCCTGGATCGTCGATGACGTTGCTGCGTACGCGGAACCGCACATTGTATCTCTTGCCCAGCTTGATCGATCGCGCGTGCGTGACGCCGGCCCCGGCCCGACTCGGGTATCTCGTCGCGGCTGATCGAGCTGAGCTCCCGCGCGTCGAGCACGCGGCGCGCAGCACCAGTATACCGGCGGTGCACGTCGATATGAACCTGGCTCGTCTCGGCCGCCGGGGCGGCGTGCGGCGGCAGAGCCGTCCGCTCAGAGGATCAGCATTGCGTCGCCGTAGCTGTAGAAGCGGTAGCGCTGCGCGATGGCTTGCTGGTAGGCTTTGCGGGTCAGCTCGATGCCCGCGCAGGCCATCACCAGCGCGAGCGGCGTGCTGCTGGGCAGGTGGAAATTGGTCAGCAGGCAGTCCACGTTTCGGAAGCGGTAGGGTGGGTGGATAAAGATGTGTGTCCAGCCGGAGCGCGCGGCCGGCGGCTCGGTTCCGCTCCCCAATTCCGACGCCAGCGATTCCAGCACGCGGACCGAGGTGGTTCCGACGGCGACGATGCGGCCGCCTGCGAGACGCGTCGCATGTAGAGTTGCGATCGCTCGCGCGTCGATCTCGTAGTATTCCGCGCGCATCTCGTGCCGGGCCAGGTCTACGACGGTGATCGGCGTGAACGTGCCGACGCCGACGTGGAGCATGACGTTCACGAGTGTGATGCCGGCGTCGCGCAACTTTTCGAGCAGTTCGGTGGTGAAGTGCAGTCCGGCGGTGGGGGCCGCGATTGCACCGGCCCGGCGCGCGTAAACGGTTTGATAGCGCAGCGCGTCGTTTGCGTCGGGTTTCGTCTCGCGGTGGATGTAGGGAGGGAGCGGGGTCTGGCCGATGCGCTGGAGCAGTCGGAGCGGCTCAATGACCGGTTGGGGGCGGACGAACCATTCGCTGCGTTCGAGGCGCTCACGGAGCACGAGCTCGCAGTCGTCCCCGAGGCAGCTCAATCGTTCGCCGACCTTCAGACGCGCCGCCGGCTTCAGCATGACCCGCCACAGGCCGTCAACGTCGTGCTCGAAAAGGGCTTCGATCTTTCCGCCGGTGGCCCGTCGGCAGAAGAAGCGGGCGGGGATCACGCGCGTATCATTGAGGACCAAACTGTCACCGGGTCGGAGGAATTCGCCGATCTCGCGGAACACGCGGTGCTCGATGCCGCGGGCGGCGCGATCGAGCACGAGTAGGCGGGAGGCGTCGCGCGGCTCGACCGGACGCTGGGCGATCAATTCATCCGGCAGGTCGAATTGCAGTTGGTCCCAGGGC
>JBHHZX010000094.1:0-11432 GCA_046758265.1 Phycisphaerae bacterium | reverse complement strand
CCGGTGAACACACAGGTTACAAACCTGTGCCACAGTTGTGGGATAGGCTCTTAGTCGGTTCATCATCTACTCCAGCAGTAACTCGCCACCCATGATCCGTTTCACGTCTCTCTTCATGTCATCCGCGCTGACCGGCCAGCCGCCACGCTGCAGCTCGAAGTAGCGCCGGGCGAGCACCTCGGCAATGACCGCACGCGAGTGCGCCCACTTGTAGATGAGTTGATCGAGCACGCGGGCGTCACTATGTTGTGGAATCGTTGTCAAGCCGAGCATTTCGAACCGTTCGGCGGTGATCTCCGCCACGATACTGGGGTTGTTCAAGAACCACCAGCAGCCGAAGGGCAGCAGATTCTTGAACTTCCGGGCCGCCACGCACAGCTCGTGCTGGTTCTCGCGCGACAGCATGGTCACCAGGAAGCGGACGTTCGGATAGTTGCCGGCCAGCGTTTCCACGACGCCGATGTCCGTCTTGCCGACCGAATCGCCGGCCTCCCGCAGCGCCGGGTTCACGCGCTTCTTCACACCGATCATCATGGCGAAGGGTAAACGAAACGCCTCCGCCACCGGCAGCACACAGTCCGCAATCAGCCGTGCTCGCTCCGATCCGTCATCCGTGCGGAAGTCGGGCGGCAATGAAACCGCCATGTAGACGGCGTTCATCTTGTCGATCCAGCTTCGCAGGAAGTCCTTCACGGCCGTTTTCGTGCTGTGATCGACGTCGGCCGTCGCGGCGAATCCCTGCTCCCTGAGCTGCCCAAGGGTTTGTGGAAAGTCGTTCAGCAGGCGATCAAGCCGCAGAGCGGCCCGAAAGCGCGCGTCCGTATGTCTCCCGTGGTTCCAGACCACCCGCTCCTTGGGGTCGAACGGATCGTTGGTCATGATCACGTAGCTGACATTAGCGAGCTCGAACACACGATCGATGTACCGGGCGGTCGAGAAGCATGCGAATTGCTGCCGCACCTTGTCGAGGTTTCTCTCACGCGCGTCGATGCCCAGCCGATGCAGCGTGGTCACGACCCCGCGCGCCGCTTCGCTGACCGGCGTGTTCTTTACAAACAACTCGTCCCACACCAGCTCGGCCTGCCGCGCCTTCGGCATGCTCCAGAAATCCCCGTACGGCAGGTCCGGTCGGTAGCGGAAGAGCTCGGCAATGAGGTAGTGATAGCTCAGCAGCTCGTCGATTCCCCAAAGGAGCAGGTCGCCAAACGCCTCGCTGTACAGATGCGTGTGAATATCAGCGGTGGGCGTATCGTCAAGTATGCCGGCGACTTGCTGAGTAACGTCGCTGAGATCCATACTGGCATTCTCCGTTAGATCGACGTCCAATCCGTATGAAAGACGCCGGCGCGATCCGTGCGCTCGTAGGCGTGTGCGCCGAAGTAGTCGCGCTGGGCCTGTATCAGGTTCACCGCGAGGCGCGGGTTGCGATAGCTGTCAAAGTAAGCCAGCGCAGAACTGAGGCCGGAGACTGGGATTCCGGCCCGCACGGCCGTCGCGACAACCGTACGCCACTGGCCCTGAGCCTCGTTCAGGATGGTCTTGAAGTGGGGGCCGACGAGGAGGTTCGGCAAATGCGGGTTGCGCGCGAATGCGTCCACAATCGGGGTAAGCAGGCGCGCTCGGATTATGCAGCCACCCCGCCAGATGCGGGCGACGCGCTGCAAGTCCGGCTGCCAGTTGTATGCCCGCGCGCCGGCGGCCAGGAGCGCAAACCCCTGCGCGTAGCAGCATACCAGGGCGGCGTGCACGGCGTCGTGGATCGCTCGAATGAACGCATCCGCGTCTCCGTCAAACTGTTCACGCGGGCCGGTAAGTTCCGTGGCGGCAGCGACGCGCTCATCCCTGAGCGCCGAAATGGAGCGCGCCTGTACCGCTGCGGAAATGGTTGGCACGGGCACACCCAGTTGCAGCGCGCACTGGCTGGCCCACGCCCCCGTCCCCTTCTGTCCGGCCTTGTCAAGGATCATCTCGACGAGCGGCCGGCCGGTCTCCGGGTCGTTCTTGGAAAGGATGTCCGTGGTGATCTCCATCAGATAGCTGTTCAGCTCGGCGCCGTTCCACCGCGCGAACACCCGTTGCATCTCGGATGTGGTCATATGTAGCAGGCTTTTCAGGAGAGCGTACGCCTCGCAGATCACCTGCATTACGCCGTACTCGATTCCGTTGTGGACCATCTTCACGAAATGACCGGCGCCGTCTTCGCCACAATAGGTACAGCAGGGCTCGCCGTCGACGTGCGCACTAATCTTGCTCAGAATTGGCTCGACGGCCGCGTACGCAGCCTTGCTGCCACCGGCCATGATCGCCGGCCCTTTGCGGGCACCTTCCGCGCCACCCGAGATGCCCACACCGAGCAGGGCGATGCCTTTCTGTTTCAGCCGCCTGTGGCGGCGGATCGTATCTTCGAAATGGCTGTTGCCACCGTCGATAACCACGTCGCCGGCGGAAAGGGCGGCGGTGATCTGTCCCAGGACCGCGTCGACGGGCTTGCCAGCCTTAATCATCAAGAATACCTGTCGCGGCCTTTTCAGGGCGGCGCAGAACTGTGGTGGCTCGAACGCGGGGATGATGCTTTCGCTGCTGGCGGCCGTTGCGACGAACTGTCGGGTGAGCGCGGGGTCGCGCTCGTAGACCGCGACCGTAAAGCCGTTCGCGGCCATATTCTGGGCCAGGTTCTGCCCCATCACTCCCAGCCCCCAGAGTCCGATGTCGGCCTGCCGCATGGCGACGGTTCTCCTCACTGTCCGGGCGCTGCTGTCCCTCAGGCAATCTGTGGTATCGTTCCGTCGGACAGCCGATACAACAGCTCGCCGGCGTGGCGTACGATGAGTACACCTTCCTCTTCGCGATCTTCATGTGCCGCGATGTCCACCTTGCGCGGGTCCAGGTAGCCAAGATTGACCCGCCGGCAGCGTTCCGCACTGATCCCAGTGGCGAGTACGACGTTGATCCGCGGCTTCTCCACGCCGTCGATAAACGTTCCGATCCCCTTCACGTGCGTGGAATGTGCCATGACGCCACGCGGCAGGCCCTGGAATCGTGCCATCTGCTTGAGGAAGTAGTCGCGCGTGTGATACCCGATCCGGTCCAGGACCGCTCCATACGTGTATGAGATCTCGTTTATATGCGGGGCGTAGATGATCAATGTTCCGCCGTCGGCGACGACCGGCTCTAACTTGTACATGACCTTGCCGGCGGTCCACAGATCGTCATAGAGCCGCGGTGCGATGCCCAGCACCGTATGAAACGGGCGAGCCTTGTAAATGATGTGCACTTGGCTAGATAGGTCTGCGGCCTTTTCCCACGCCGGCGTGACGTCCCCGATATAGAGGCCTTTGAGCTCGTTCTCGAGGGCGACGAGTGCGAAAAGTGCCCGGGGGACCCGCACGAGCGAGGCGGCCCGCTCGACCACGCGGCGTGGCGGTGTGTCCTTCTCGCCGTTGACCCGCGGGTTAGTGATGACCGCCCCGAGCCAGTGAAAGAAGTTGATGATGTCGGAACCGGCGATGCCGGGAAAGATGTATTTGTGGCCGCCGGAAAAGCCGACGACCTCATGCGGGAACACAGGGCCAACAATAAAGAGCTCATCGTAATTGTAGATCAACTTGTTGATTTCAATGTTCACGTCCTCTGAGAACAGGCCGCCGGTGATTGCATGGATCTCTGCGGCTGAAATGGTACCGACGGATGTAAACGTCTCATCATCGTCCCAACGATGATTAAAGAACCGGACGGACGCGTAGGTTGTCTTGCGCTCGACCGCTGAAACCGCGAGTCGCTTGCAGATCTGTGCTCCGGTCAGCGGTGGGTGCGTACCCAGCGCAACGAGCACGTCCAGTGCTTCGGCGGTCCCGCCCACGCAGCCGAAAATGAGTTGGAAGACCTCGCCAACCGGCCCAGAGCGGCTGTTGTCGGGGACGATCACGAGAATCCGCCGGCCGGTTAGAGGCCTCCGCGCGAAGTACTCCTGGACGGCATCCGCCGTTTGTTGGCGGTCAAGCGCGCGGGCAGGTTCTTCTCTGGCGACAAGCATGTCAGACAGCTGCTACCCGGTCCATGGCGGTTTGTCAGGCAGATGCGCCTCAAATTCCCCTATGAGCGCCTGCTCATAGCTTTCCGCGTACTTGCCCGTCAAGAAGCGGTCGAGCCCCTCTTCGAAGAATCTTTGCCATGATCGTTCCTCGTCGCCGGGGATGATCGGATAGAACAAGGCGTGATTCGTCCTGGCAGCGTGCAGGTCGCCGGGCGCGTCCCCGACCATGAGGACATGATTCTGCGGGTACTTACCACTGGCTGTGAGAACAAGGTGCTCCTCCTTCGTTCCCATCTCCTGTCCTGCGATGACCCGCACGTACCCAGCGAGGTCGTGTTCCCGCCACTCGCGTTGCAGGGCCTCGGTGGGGGTGGCCGAGACGACGATGATGTCCGCCAACGCATACGCTCGTTTCAAACAGTCTCGTACGAAGGGGAACGGTGGGACGCCGTTGACAAGCTCGGCAATGCTGCGATTGACGGCCTCGCTCCAGTCGAGCGTGTTCTCCAGGATCGGATCTTTGGATTCTCGTACGGCGGCTCTCAGCGCGATGTTTCCAAGTTTCGTTTCCCGCGCGATCCACTCGCGGAGGGACTGCGCAACGGGGATGTCAACGCCCCGCCTGCGCACCTCTTTCCGTTCGGACAGCAGATCGAAGACCATCGTGAGTGCCGGGAAGCGATTGATGCCGCGCCATTTGCTATAAAGATTGACGAACTCGGCGGCTTCGCGGGCGTACTTGCTCACCGGCTGGAGACTCCAATACTTGATTGTATTGGGGATAAAGCACTCTTTGTGCTTGATCTCCATGCTGTCAAAGGCGCAGCCGTCAGAGTCAATGCCAAGAAAGTAGCGGTGCTCGGCTCGAAACTCTCTCAGTGCCCGAGTGGGGTCATTGTTGCTCATGGTGACATCCGTAAGAGCGCCTATACGCCGCTGTAGGCCGAAAAGCCACCGTCAACCGGCACGACTACACCGGTCACAAACGCGGCGGCGTCGCTCAGAAGCCAGAGGGCCGTCCCGACAAGGTCGTGCGGCTCGCCAAACCGGCCCATGGGTGTGTGACTGAGGATTGTCTCACCGCGCGGCGTGAGCCCGCCGGCGCGCTCATCGGTCAGTAGGAAGCGGTTTTGCTCCGTGAGGAAGAAACCGGGCGCAATGGCGTTGACACGGATTCTCGGGGAGCAGTGCTGGCACATGTGGACCGCCAGCCACTGCGTAAAATTGCTGACGGCGGCCTTCGCGGCGGAGTAGGCCGGTATGCCCGTAAGCGGACGAAACGCGTTCATGCTGGAGATGTTCAAGATCGCTCCCTGCTCCCGTTCCGCCATCTGCTTGCCGAATACCTGTGTGGGCAAGAATGTGCCGAGCACGTTGAGGTCGAAGACGGAGCGAAGAGCAGCAGCAGGCAGGTCGAAGAACGACACTTGTTCCGAGGCGGTGGCCTCCGCCTTATTCCCGCCTGCGCCGTTGATCAGCGCGTCCGGTGAACCGAGCTCCTCCCTCACCTGCCGGGCGGCTCTTTTCAGACTCTCGACATCGAGTACGTCACACTGTACCGCGATGGCGGCGTGACCGCTGTCGATGATCGTGCCCGCGGCCTCTGATGCCGCCGCCTCGTTTATGTCGAGCAGCGCGATTCGCGCCCCGGCCTCAGCGAACGCCGCACCCAGGGTCCTGCATAGCACACCACCGCCGCCGGTAATGACAATGAGCCTATCAGTGAAGTCCAGCAGCCCATTCACAGCGTTCACTCCTTATCGAAACGGGTGAAGGTGCCTGAGAAAGTGTTCTTCCAGCAGGCGATAGTGCGGCTCCTCATTGCGCTTCAGCAGCGCGAAAAAGTCATCGCGGAAAAGGAAGCGGCCGTCGGCTGCTCTGGTAGTGAGCACGGATCCGTACGTTACGTGGCAGACTTGCCGGGTGTCCCATTGGTCGAGAAGGGCCGGCAAGTCGGCATCGCGGACGTCGTCAGGCTCGGCGACTCTGCGAACGTCTGCGCTCACGTGGTAGGTGGCTTTGTCCGCGCGGTAGCGTTGCTTGACGAAGCGGAGAATCTCGCGGAAGAGAGCGGGGGCGGCGTGAGCGACTAGGCGGAGCGCCTCGACGTAACTGGTGCCCGCAGTCTTGACATGGATGAGATCCCCGGCCAGTTCCGCGACAATCGGGTAGATCGCGAACTTGTCACTTCCGGAGTGCAGACTGATCTTGTACGAGCCAAAGTGTTGCGCGACCAAAACGTGCTTTGCAAACTCCGTCCGGAACCGCGCCGGATCGCCGACGTAATCGACACCCTTGTAAAAATGGCCGACAAAGCGCGGTGCGAGCCCGTCCCATCGAACGCCGAGACGCCGCAACTCGGAGGCAATATAGAAGTGCTCAACCGTGGATGTCGGTGCGTCGGACTCGTCAACGGATACTTCAAACGTATAGCGCTCACGCGGCCAGCGGCTGGCAAGGTGCCGATACGTTGCGGCGATGCGCCCGATGGCGCGGCCATACTTGACGGCGGCCCGCAACACCTCTTCGGGCGTGATCCGAAGACGAAAAGCGTCCCGATCGCCCTGCACAGTGAAGGTGCGGTTTGCATACGCGCGGCGGCAATCGTCCGGAGTGGAGCAAAGCGCATCCCAGGGCAGGGCGGCCAAGCGTGCGGCGAGGTCACTGGGCGCAGCGTCATCGGCCGAGCCGTCAACGTAATCGCTGGGGTCAATGGTGTACATCGTGAACCCCGCCTCGAGCGCATGCTCGATGTCACTCGTGGTTTTCAGGTGGTCTGCGTCGGCCGCGAATCCTTCCCGATATCCGGCCTGCAGGACTCCCCACGTTACGTCGTCCAGAACGTCGTTTACGCTCCGCTGAGTGCGCGTCATCTCGCGAACGGACTGTTGCGCCAGGACGGGTTTCATGGAGCCTCGGCGCAGAGCTCGGACATGGCCCGGGGTGGCAAGACCGAGCCGGTCACCCGTGCCAATCGAGCGGCCCTGACTCAAGGCCACCGGTGCAGTGAACGGCAAGTGCCCACGAATCGCAGCCGCGTTCTGATGCGTTAGGGGGCACAACTTCACCCCGCTGCGTGTGTGGTGAACCGCGCTAGCGGTGTGCGTACCGGCGAAAGCCGCGGCGCGCGACTCGTTCTGATAGAGCACCAGCAAGTACTTCTCCAGCCCCCTGCGGACCAGTGCGAAGGCCAGACCATCCGAAACGGTCAGCGAGTCAGGGTATAAGTGCGCGTCCAGCGCCGCGCAGGCGGCGCGCACCGAAGCGCGCCACCTCTGCTGTTCGGCGCGATCTTCAGCGAGCTGCGCGCGCGGTGTCATTGGCGATCCTCGTCGTATAGATAGGGGGCCAGTTTCTTCTTTAGCGGTTTTCGCTCCAATCGCGCGAATACCGTCAATCCGTCCGGGCCGATCTCCAGCGGCGCCTGGCCCTGCACCAACGGCCGGACGTAAGCTCGCAGCGCGTCGGTGACGTGGTTCCCTCGCTCGTTGATGAACTCGCGCGGCACGCGTTTTTCGCCGTTGGCCACTTCGCTCAGCGCGGCCAGTCCGGTGGTGCACTCGTATTCGGCGGCCGGTTCCCGAATCAGTGTTACCATCATACGGTTTTTGCCCGCGTGGGCGTACCTTACGGCCATCCGGCCGCAGGTCCGGGCCTCCTCGACATCGGTGAGGGAGGCGAAATGCATGGCGCTGCGCTGGTTGGTGCCCAGCTTGTTGCAGCGTACCTTGATGCCGACCTCACGCTCGATCACCGGCTTGAGCACCTCGGCGACGCCGCCAAGTTGCCGATGGCCGAAACGGTCGGTCCCAAAGCTTCCCGTGTCGGCGGCGATGTAGCTCCCATTTGAATTCTTCAGGCCTTCGGCGACGACAATGAAGACCCGACCCAGATCTTGCAGCACCTGCCTGACATCGCGAACGAGCGTTTCGAACGAGAAGGGCGTCTCTGGCATGTAGATCAGATGGGGGGCGTCTTGCGGCGTGCGAGCTGCCAGACCGGTGGCGGCGGCGATCCACCCGGTGTTGCGCCCCATCACTTCGAGAATGGTGCACGTATCCGTCGTGTAGAGAGCTTCGGTGTCCCGCCCGGCCTCCATGGCGCTGGTAGCGACAAACTTGGCAATGCTTCCGTAGCCCGGACAGTGGTCGGTACAAACGAGATCGTTATCAACCGTTTTGGGGATGCCGATGCAGCCCAGCTCATACCCGCCTTCCGCCACGAAACTGCCGACTTTATCGGCCGTATCCATCGAGTCGTTGCCGCCGATGCAGAAGAAATATCGGACGTCATGCGCGCGAAAGACGGCGAGGACCCGCTCGTAGTCGGCTTTGGATTGCGTAAGCGGGCGGAGTTTGTAGCGGGACGAGCCCAGGACGGCTCCGGGAGTCCGTTTAAGAGCATCAATGACCTCCGCGCGTTGGGCCGAGAGGTCGATCAGCTCTTCGCGCAGCACCCCGAGGATTCCATTCTTCGCGCCGAGAACACGACCTACCTTTCCGGAGCACACCGCCTCCTGCACTACGCCGCAGAGGCTGGCATTGACAACGGCGGTCGGACCGCCGGATTGAGCGACAAGGACGCTGGGTTTCTGCCTCACGTGGTTCACCCGCTGGTCGGCTTCGGTTCAGGCCCAATTCAACTCGGCCTTTGAGTCAATATTACACTGCAAGTGGCTGTGGACACAAGAGTACTTTCTATGAACGTGTAAGCGTTCGTTTTTACGGTAGTTAAGCGGCGAACTGCGCAGCCTGGCAAGCTGCTGGAATTAGATCAGGCGCTGAGGTATAAATTCTGCCTGCGACGGTGGTGCGGGTCACGGTCGCTCAGCAGGGTTGTCGCGCGCGAGCGCGCCGTGTTGACGCGAATGGCATCGTGCGACAACGTGGCGTTTGATCGCCAATGTCCCGGTCGGTCACGCCGTGGACAATGGGGGGAGCCCGGGCGTGGACGGGACCCCGCGATGCTGTGGGAGTATGTTTTCGGGTACTCGGGAGTACGAGGCTATGTCCGCAGGCGCGCGTGCGATGGGGAGGAACGCCTTGTTGGTCGACCCGCAGCCGAAGTTCGATCTCTCCCCGTACTTGTTCATGCAGTTCATGGAGGCGCTTGGCACGACGGACCCTTCTGTGGAGGCCGGCTGGGACTTCAGCCGAAGCTGCTGGCGGGAAGATCTGATTAAGGTAACCCGGGAGCTGGCGCCGACGCTCATTCGTTGGCCCGGCGGTACCTTGACCGCATATTACCGCTGGAAAGAGGCGATCGGTCCGCCGAAGCGCCGAAAGCCGCTCATGAATCTTTGCTGGGAGGGCGTTGAGACGAACCAGGTCGGCACGCACGAGTTCATTGATTTCTGCCGGCAGGTGAAGGCCGATCCGCTCATGGTGGTCAACTTCGAGTCGGAAGGTTCTGCGCGGTGGACCCGCGATCCCGCCGGCAGCCTTCGGCAGGCCGGCCTTAGAGAAGCGGCCGAATGGGTCGATTACTGCAACAATCCGAAGAGCACCCTGCGAAAAAAGAACGGTGCCCCGCAGCCCTTCGACGTGCGCCTCTGGCAAATCGGCAACGAAACTTCGTACGACAAGCACGGTTTCGACTGCGAGACCACCGCGAAACGGACCGTGGCGTTCGCCAAAGCGATGCGGAAGGCCGATCCGACTATTCGCTTGATCGGCTGGGGCGATAGCGGTTGGGCTCCCAGAATGCTACAGGTCGCTGGGGAACACATCGAGTACATCGCGTTTCACTACCACTTCGATTCCGGATTGCCAAACTCCCCGCTTAAGCCGAACGAATACCGCAAGGACCCGGATCGTACCTGGCATCACCTGATGAATGCTTGCAAGTCGCTCGCGCAACGGCTGGGGGAGCTGCGCCAGGAGGTTTCCGGGCACGACGTGGGGCTCGCAATGACCGAGGGGCACTTTGCGCTGCCCGGCCATAACCGCGGCAGTGTTCTGGCAACGTGGGCTGCGGGTGTGGCCTGCGCCCGGCTCTTGAACGTCCAGGTACGCAACGGCGACATACTGAAGATTGCCACGCTGGCGGATTTCTGCGGCAGCCTGTGGACGGTGAACGCCGTCATGATTCCGACGCCGCGCGAAAGAGTCGGCGAGGTCTATATGATGCCTGTCGCGCGCATCATGTCGCTTTATCGCAAGCACATGGGCAAGAAGGCCGTCGATGTGAAGGCGGCACCGGACGGGTTGGACGTGACGGCGAGTCGGAGTGGAAAGAGAATCTACCTTTACGTTGTCAATACGAATCGGCTGAGGGCGGTGCGGGCGCGGCTGGCGGTCAAGGGTCTGCCGATTACTTCGGGCCAAGTGTTCGAGATCGCGGAGGACCCGATGCTCGAAATGGATTCGACCATTCCTGGGGCTTTCGCGCCAAAGAAGCATGCGTTGCCGAACAACGCCACCTGGGACTTCGCGCCGGCCTCGGTTACTGCTGTCGAGCTGCCAGTCGAGGAGAGCAAGCGGTGAAGCGATTGACGAGGGACAACACGGTTCGCTGCGACCAACGGTATCGGGTCTTCGAGCCGGCCATCACGGTCGATCCGGGGGAGACGATCGTCGTCGAGACCGTCAATCACATGACGCCGATCGTGCGGAGCGAGAAGGACCTGCACCGCCACGGCGCGCCGGAGTACCGTGAGCGCGAGGAGACGGGACCGATTTACGTGCGCGGCGCGCGACGCGCCGACATGCTCGCGATTCATATTGAAAACATCGAGCTAGTGGGTCTGCCGCACGCACACGGATCGGGCCCGCTGCGCGAGCGGTGTCCACAGGATCCCATGTTGATTCCGCTCGAGGGCGGCCGCTGCAAATTCCCGGGCGGTCTGAGCGCGCCGGTTGCCACCATGGTCGGCGACATCTACACGACGCCGGCCGAGCTCACACCGACGTTCTATGATCACGGCGGCAACATGGACTTCACGGAAATCCGGCCGGGCAACACGCTGTATCTGCCGGTCTTTCGTGAAGGCGGTTTGTTGGTCCTGGGCGACGTTCACGCCCTGCAGGGGGATGGCGAGGTCTTCGGCGAGGGGGCTGAATGCGCCGCCGACGTGACGCTGAGGCTCGAGATCGACCGCACGTATTGCCACCCGCGTCCGCTGCTTGAGACGCGAGACCGCCTCATCACGCTCGCTGGACGGGGGAACCTCTACGACAGCGTGAAGCTGGCGACAGAAGATATGACCGCGTTGCTGGCGCGGCTGCACGGCATCCGCCGGGACGAGGCCTACATTTTCTGCTGCCTCGTGGGTTCCCTCCGCCTGGCCGGGTGCCTTGCGCGCCGGGAGGGGACCGAAAAGTACTGCCTGGTCGGATTGAGCGTTCCGAAACAGGTTCGCTAGTGCCGTTTCCAGTTGGACCGTTTCGTGTAGCGGCCT
>JBHHZX010000093.1:0-11436 GCA_046758265.1 Phycisphaerae bacterium | reverse complement strand
TAGGGAAGGGCTAGCGGGCGCGACATGCACAGGAGAATGCGGACGCTTTGAGGGGGCCTGCCCAGGTGTTCGTCAGAAGCCGACCTTCCAGTGCAATCGCTGGAGCACACGCAGACCGTTGGGCGTGCTCGTTGCCCACGCGACGAGGATTACCAGCGCGATCAGCAGTCCGATGAGCTGCGTGCTGAGCAGCAGCGCCGCGGTATTCCGGCGATCCAGGCGCAGGTAATGCCGTAAGCCAACGTACAGGAAGCGCCACCACCAGACGAACGCGAGCATCAGCACCAACGTCCCGACGACGCGGTTGAACCAGACATCCATGTCGGAGCAGGGATAAACCAGCAACCAGAAGCACACCGAGTCCGGTTGGAGGTGGAGACGGAGGGCGGTGGCCCATCGGAACTGAAGAGGCCAGACCGCGTTCACCAACTTCTCCGCGGCGACAGCCAGCATGAGGATCATTCCAATCCAGACCAGACCGCTGGCCGCGTAGGCGGTGCAACGAACCAGTTGATCGCGGCGAACGCGGAAGCGCATGAGCGTCGGCGTAAAGCGCGGCAGCGCCAACATCGTCACCACAGGCAGGCTCAGGACAACGGCGACGAGCCCGAGGCAATCGAGGGGTGAGCGCGCCTGAGGCCAGGGGGTGCGGGGCTCAAGCGTGTGGGCGAGCAGAATCGCGAGCAAACCGATCGCCAGTGCCGTCCGACGCAACCAGCGCAAGCGGATCACCGCCGGCGGCGATTCGATGCGGATTGACTTCCAGAAGCGGCGCGGTAAGAGCGCGGCGGCCCACGTACGCAGCGCTGCGCGGATCGGCCGCCGTGCATACTCGAATTGGCGGAGGCGGCCGGGGTCGGCCTCGGCCAGCAGCCGCTGCCAGTTCAGCGCGAGTCCGCAGGCTGGGCACGCGTCGGCGTCGACCGCTTCGAGCGAGTTCCCGCACCGCGGGCAGCCGATGTGCAACAGCCCTTGCCAACGAAACACCGTCCCGCATTCGGGACAGCGCGGCGTGTGCAGCATGCGGAGGTTATAGCGGCACGTCGGGCAGGGCAGGTCGCGGTCGAAAACCCAATCGTCCGGCAACCCCGGCGGCAGCGTCGGCGCAAGTTCTGCGGGACCGGCATCGTCCATTCGCGTCATCCCCTTCAACTGCGCGGCCGGGCAAAGCGGCTGCGCTTCGCATGACACGCCGTCCGTCCGCTCAATCATACAGCGCGAACCGTAAGGCGCTCACACGGTCTCGGCGGCTTTAGCCAGGTTCCACCTCGGCCCGATATCAAGGGGAACACCGTATTGCCGGACTGAAGCAGGGTAACCGCGTGACGCAGCCACTCCACCGCAAGATCCTCGACCGCGACAGCCTGGCGCAATCGTTGCGCGAACTGCGGGCAAGCGGCAAGACGGTGGTCCAGTGCCACGGCTGCTTCGACATCGTTCATCCCGGACACGTGCGCTACCTGCAGTTCGCCCGGCAACTTGGCGACGTGCTGGTCGTTTCGCTGACGGGCGACGCCGCCATCACAAAGAGCCCCGACCGGCCCTATATTCCGCAAGAACTGCGGGCCGAGAATCTGGCCGCGCTGGAATTCGTGGACTGGGTCGTGATCGACCCGAATCCGACCGCCTGCGAACTGCTCGAAGCGCTGCGGCCGGACGTCTACGTCAAGGGCCGCGAATACGCCGTCGTCAGCGACCCCCGCTTCGTCCGCGAGCGCGAGATCGTGGAGCAGTACGGTGGACGGGTCGTGTTCCACAGCGGGGATGTGGTCTTCAGCTCGACCCGACTGATCCAGAGCCTGGAGCGGGAAGAGCACCTGGACGAATGCCGGCTGCGCGTTCTATGCGGTCGTAATGCGATTAACCTGCCCGCGGCGCGGGCGACAGTGGAGAGCTTCGCGAACATTCCGGTCATCGTCGTGGGCGATTTGATCCGCGAGCGCTACGTGTTTTGCGACGCCAGCGAGGCCGCCGACGACGCCCCGGTGCTCTCGTTGCAGAAGCTCGGATCGGCGACGTATTGGGGCGGGGCGGCAGCCGTCGCGCTGCAACTGCAAGCGCTGGGGGCTGAACCGTTTTTGGTGACGGCGACGTGCGAAGACGCGGCGTCCCGGGAGGTAAAGCTGGAACTCGCGCACTGCGCCATCGAAACACAGGCCTTGCCGCTGCGCCAGCGGCTGGTCCGGCGCACCACGTTCGTGGCGGACGATGCCAAAGTCTTCAAGCTCAGCGACGGCGTGTGCCAGCCGCTGGACAGCGCCTGGGAGCGGCGCGCGGCGGCGGCGATCCGCGAGCGGCTCCCCGCGGCACGCCTCCTGATATGGTGTGACCACGGCTACGGTATGGTCACGCCCGGACTCGTCCGCGCCGTTACGCGCACCGCCCGCGGGCGCGACACCGTTCTCACCGGCTACGCCTTAGGACCACGCGGCGAGGTCCGTACGCTCTGCGAGACCGACCTGCTGTGCGTCACAGAGCGGCGGTTGCGCGAAGCCATGCACGACATGGGTTCCGGGCTTCCGTCGGTCGCCTGGAATCTGCTCTCCCGCACCCGCGGTCAGACCGCGATTGTCTCGCTCCACAAACGTGGCCTGATCGGTTTCGACGGGCGCGGCGAAGAACCTGTGGCCGCGTCGCGCACCGACGAACCGCGTCGTGATGGTCCCAAACGGCTCCGCAGCGAGTTCGTCCCAGCGCTCGCCGCGCACTATGTCGATCTGCTGGGTGTGGACGAAGCGGTTTTGTCGGTAGCGTCGCTGACCGTGGCCACCGGCGGCTCGTTGCCGATGGCCACTTATCTCGCCGCCGCTGCTGAGGCGGTCGCGGCGGCCCGTCCGGGGCGCACCTGCGTGCGGACTGCGGAGCTGTGCGCCTGGCTCGATACGCGTCTGGAGCTGCGCACCCAGAGCGGTTTTCTGCCCGACGCCGCCACGATCGCCGACATCGCCCGCATCGCGCCGCCGCTGGCCACCACCCAAACGGAGCCGGTGGCCCGCGCCGGTTCGAGCTATGCGGTCCTACAAACTGATCAAGGCGAGGCGAAAGAACCATGAGCCGCCGCCCGTACGTCAGCGTCGTGCTGGCCACGCACAACCGGCGCGACGTCGTCCTGCACACCTTACGCCGGCTCGAGAACTGCGGCCTCGAGCGTCGTCACTACGAGGTAATCGTTGTCGATAATGCCTCGAGCGACGGCACGGCCGACGCATTGCGTGGTCGTCCTGGCGTTAGCGTGCAACGGCTTGCCAGAAACCTGGGAAGCTGTGCGAAAGCGCTGGGCGCCAAACAAGCCGCCGGGCCGGTCATCCTGTTCCTGGACGACGATTCGTTCCCACGGCCTGGTTGCCTCGATCGCATGTTGCTGCGCTTCGAGACCGACCCGGCCCTGGCCGCCGCCGGCTTTACCGTCCACCTGCCCAACGGCTCGCAGGAGTGCAGCGCCCTGCCGCACGTTTTCGTGGGGTGCGGCGTGGGGCTGCGGGCGCCGGCGCTCGACGAGGTCGGCGGTCTCGACCGCTCGTTCTTCATGCAGGCCGAGGAGTACGACCTGAGCTTTCGGCTGCTTCAGGCCGGATGGAGGGTCGAGATCTTCGCGGACTTGCAGGTGGACCATCTCAAATCGCCGCACGCCCGGCAGTCGGAGCAAACGACGTTTTACGACGTGCGCAACAACTTGCGCGTGATCGCGCGCTATTTGCCGCGGCCATACGCCGACGTCTATCGCGAAGACTGGTTGCAGCGCTACCGCTGGATCGCCGAGCAGCCCGGACACGCCGCCGCCTTCGCCCGTGGGGCATCGATCGGTCGCTGGCGGGCCGGTGCTGATCGCTGGACGCACCGTCGCTGGCGACTCGGGCCCGACGTACTCGAACAGGTCTTCTGCTGGTCGAGTATCGAGCGGCGCATGAAGCGCCTGGCCTCGCAAGGCCTGCGCCGGATTGTGCTGGCCGACTTGGGCAAGAACGTCTATGCGTTCAGGCGTGGCGCCGCGGCCGCGGGACTGAAGGTCCTGGCAATCGCGGACGACTTGCTGGCTGCTGCCGGCCGTGCCTATCGCGGCATCCCGATCGTGACGACCGAGGCGGCACTCGAGCTGGGGGCCGAGAACTACGTCGTCAGCAACACCTCTTACGCGCATGCCGAACGGCGATGGAAGGGTCTGTCCGGCCGGACATCGAAGCCGGTTTACAACTGGTTCGAGCCGCCGGTGCAGACGGCGGTTCCTGAGCCACAGCCGGCTGCGGTCCACGGTTTCCCGCTGGATCCGCTCGTGGTCTGAGGTCGCCGACCGGTACCTCGTGTCGATCATGCCGGGCAGCGGCTCGATAATGTATCGTACGGGCATGCTGAGCGTGCGTTCACCAGTTGGAAGCCGGTGCGGCGGGTCTGCTGGCCGCGGTTGACCCAGCGTCCGGGCTGCCGCTGCATCGCCCGGCCTGCAGTGGCCGCAGTGCCTGCCCCAAGAGCTGCCCGCAGACCTCGGCCGCCGCCGCCCCAATCGCTCGCACCAGACCGTTGAAATCCAGCCCTCGGGTGTCTACCCTGACCACCAAAGGAGGCGATACCGTCAGTTCGGTATCCGACATAGGCTCACCTTCCTTTCGCGTTAACACTGAAAGATCGTGAGCCTATCTTTTTGGAGTTCCCGCTCCAGGATTTACCCCAACTTTCGGTGCACTACGCGGGTTGACCCGGTGACCGCGGCCGGTAGCATTTTCGCTCAATCCGCGGTATAAGGAAAAATTCTGCAAATTTGCTCAGGGGCGCTAGGATGGAACTCTCCAAGCTTGTTACGCTCGATCGCGTGCGCGTGCCCATCGAGGCTACTGACAAGCACGGCGTGATTACGGAACTGATCGATGTTCTAGCCGAGACCGGCGGCCTGGCTGACCGCGACGCCGCCCTCAACGCGGTACTCAAACGTGAGGCCGAGCGGACCACCGGCATCGGCTACGGGCTGGCGATCCCCCACGGCAAGAGCGAGGGTTGCACGAAGCTGGTGATGGCGGCGGGCAAGCCGGCCCAGCCCGTGGACTTCCAGAGCCTCGACCAGCGTCCGGTAACGTTCGTGGTCCTGCTCGTAAGCCCGCCGGACCAGACCGGCCCCCACATCCAAGCCCTGGCGAAGATCAGCCGCCTGATGAATATCGAAGAATTCCGCGACGCCGTCGCGAAAGCCACCACTGCCGAGGAGCTCCACGCCGCCGTCCGGACCTACGAGGCCCCTGAGGGCGAGTAACGCCACTGCCAATCGCGGTACCCTGCCTACCGGCCTTTCACGCGCCGATTGGCACGGCGTAGCTGGGCCCGACTCGGGCCGCCCGCTGACCCGTCTCATACGCCGTTGCCAAACGAGCCGTCGGAATCTGTCGCGGTCCACCAGCGTCTCCCGCGTCCCGGCGACCCGCTGGTGATCCCCGGAATCGCGCACGGCGGGCCAAGATTCGGTTGACGAGCCACTCCGGGAGGGGGAGAATACGCCGTGAATACGTGGGCATTAGCTTCGAGCTTGCTCCGTCGGGAGGGTGTGCGATGAGGCGCCTGATTGACACCTGCCGACGCTTCATCAGCGTGCTCTGCATCTTTCTGCTGCTCAATCATCTGACAATCGAGGCCCGAGCGGACATCCCGGACCGGTACACCTGGCAAATCGAGCGGGTGGAGCAGAGCGGCGCAACCTACATCGTCAACAGCTTTGAAGGCGGTACGCCTGAAGACCCCTACGGCGACATCGCCTGGGCCAAGATGGACATCCCAGCTCAGTTCTTCCCCCTGGAGCTTTGGGAAATCCACTCGTGGCATCAGAACAGCGCTTTCTACGACCACGGCTTGGCCGCGAAGTTCTACCTGTACAAAGGCTCGGATGGCCAAGCGAAGTATCTCTTCCGACACGCCGTTCTGTTCCCCGGCAGGAACATCACGCGACTGCGCGTCGAATGCAGCGAATGTCGCGCGATCTTCGTTCCGGCAGACGGGCCAAACATCGGCATCGGTCTGATGTACGTGACCGAATTTGAGCACGCCGTCGGATCTGGCTCCACCCATATCGTCGTTGATAACGAAGGCTGTTGGCCGGGCTACAACCTTGTTTACGATTACAGCGCGCAGGAGTGGGTGAACCCATGCGCGTTGGGGATGCCGGGCAACTTCGGCATTCGCGTTGTGTTTGAACCGCTCTGTCCGGAGCGCCTTGGCGACAACGATGGCGATTTTGACATCGACCTACACGATTACGCGATGTTGCAGGCCGAGGCGACAGGCCCGAGCGGCGACGTCTTCGGCACGTCCGGCGTCTACGTAGACCTCGATAACAACTACGCGATTGACTTTGATGATTTCACCATTCTGGCCGGTCACTACACCGGGCCAGATAACGATGTAGTCTGTCCGGAGTTTCCGGGGCCAACCCTGCCTCCGGATTCGCCGTTGCAGCTCGCAAGCAGTTTGGCGGGCCACCCGATTGGGCCACTGAAGATTCCCGCTGAGTTCCCGACCGGCGGCTTGCGGTGGACGTATACGCAATTGGCGGTGGTTCTGATCATGGCTGCGTTTCTCGTGTTCGTGATTGGGCCCTGCGTAAGCTCCACCTGCCGTCAGTCTGGGGCTGTTGATTTTGCCACAGGTGTGCCGATTCCCGACGAAAACGAGGCAGATCGCATACGCCTTGCTATTGACCGCATCGGACAGTTGCCCGGCCAACTGTCGGAGGACTGCTACTTCTACCTCGCGCAACCCGGATGGTACAACCCGGAGGTCTTCGGGTTGATTCGGATCAACAGATCGGTGACCGAAGATGACACCGCTTATGGCGCGACGCACGAGCTGGGGCGCATGACGGTTCATCAGTCCTTTTTCGACGGCGACCGCTGGGATCAGTACGGCCTCGACGGTTTGGCACTCCTCCTCTTCGGGGCGTGGCAGCACTTTAACGGGTGCGGGGAGGAGAGAGACTGCCAGGAACAATTGATGCAATGGCGTCAGCAAGTTGGCTTCGAGGACATCGCGCCCGAGTACGGGCACGGCTTTGGTGACTAGCAGGTGCCGGCATGAAATGGAGCTTCACGACTCAATTCGATTTCGCGTGCACGGCTGCCGTGCTCATCATCGGTCTGGTAACCTGTATGGCAGTCAGAAGCCGGCTGAGGGGCGCGACGCTGCCGTTGGCGGGTTTGTTCCTGCTCGCGGCCGACCACAGGCTGTGGTGGGTGCAACTTGGCGTGTTCCGCATCATCGAGCGACTGGGTTACATCGAAGCGATTCGGCATGGTCCGTTTGTCGGTGCGTGGTACTACGCGTGGAGCCTTCTACCGGTACTGCTGGCCGGGTTCTTCGCGTGGGCCTTATGGAGAGAGCTGCGCCGGGCGCTGCCTGTCCCCGGCCGAGCAGTCTCCGACTTCGGCTAGGCAGCCTTCAGGTCTTCAAGCGCCCGTCCGGGCCGTCAAGGTTGCCTTCCGGGCCAGAAAGTGGACGGATTCAGGGCGACTCTTGCGTCCGGCGCCTAACGAACCGCCTTCCGATGGAGCCGCCGAAGCGCGTTTTCGATCCGGATCAGCATTTCCACGTTCGGCAACGACTTGGCCGACTCCCAGTCCCCGTCCTGTCGAATCCGGGCGCAATTACCACCGCCCTGTCAAAAACCTCAGGTCCGGAGCGCACTGGCCGACCCACTGCGCATCACGTTACCGGACCAGGGCTTAGAAATCCTCGCCACTGAGCGCGGGGCGAACCGGCCCCCGCCGTCGTTCATCCCCGCGGATCTTTCGTCCTCCCACCGGAATCTCGGCGGGCAACCGACAAGTCGCACGCCCGGATGACCGATTTTCCTACTGGACGAGCGTTTGCGCACCCCGGACCGCAACCCGTTAGAGAGGATCTGGCCGATGCCGCGGGCACACGTTCAAGTTCTTCTCGGTGGCCAAACGGTACCGAAGCACCTCGGGGCTGCATTACGGCGCGTCGACGCGACCGCCAGCTTCGGCCCGATCTCAGAGGTGCTCAGGTTCGGTCTCAAGCCGACGACGGACGCCGTCGTGGTGGTCGCACCGGAGGATGGCCAAACGGGCTATGACGGTCTTCAGGCACTCTTTAGCCAAGTAGCGAATCACCCGCGGGCGACGCTCGTACTACAGCCGGAGGGCAGCGACGCCGCACGGCCAGCGCATCCTCCGGCCGTCCCGGTTTCGTTCAGCAGTCCAACCAGCGCCGAGGAGTTAGCCGCCCGTATTGCAACGATGATTGAGATGCGCGCCTCGCTCGAATCGCTCCATCGGAGCAGCGCGACGGCACCGCACGCCGATGAGAGAGTCGCCCAGCAATATCGCCAGCAGCTCCGTCTGGCCAGCCAATTGCAGCGCGAGTTCCTGCCGCACGCCGTGCCACATTGCCGGGGCCTCTCCTTCTCCGTGGTCTATCGGCCGGTGGAGTACGTTTCAGGGGACATCTACGACATCCGTCGGCTGGATGAGGATCACGTGGCCGTCGCGCTGGCGGACGCCCAGGGGCACGGCATCTGCGCGGCCTTGCTCACCGTCTTCATCAAGCAGGTCCTGCGGGGAGAAGCGAGGCACAGCGGCCGCCGCCGGCTGCCGCGCCCCGGCGAAGTACTCTCGCGGCTGAACGAAGAATTACTGGAAGCCGAACTGGCCCAATCGCAGTTCGCCGCCGTCCTGTACGTCCTAGTCAACCTACGCACGCGCCGGGTCGAGCTGGCCCGTGGCGGCGCGCCCTATCCGATCCGGCGGCACGCCGATGGACGCAGCGCGCTGCTGCGTCCCGCCGGTCCGGTGGTCGGCGTCGTAGCGAACGCCTCGTTCGCGATCGAGTCGTTCGAGCTGGCGTCCGGTGAATCACTGATCCTCTACAGCGACGGTCTCGAAGGAATTGTCAGATCCGCGCCGCCCCAGCGCGCCCGGCCGACGAGCTCCATGCCGACTCGACAGGAGGTCCGGGGACGCGCCGATACGCCGGCCGGCCGGACCCACCACGCTTCGGGCGTCGGGCCGGACGAAATCATCAGCACCACACCCTGGTACAGGAAGCTGCGTGACGAAGGCGTCGCGACCGCGCTGGAAGAACTGAAGCGCCGTCACGACACGCTGCGACGACTCGGCCGTCCGCTGGATGATCTGACCGTTCTGGCGATCAACGTTGATCGCTGATCGAACGTGGCCGCGTGCGCCAACGCGCTGGCCGCTTACCCGATCAAGGCGAACGACGTCTGGTAGTCTCCACCGGCGGCCCCGTCGCCGTCTCCATCCAAAATGTCTCCATCGCTGCTCTCGATCGGGTTCGCCCCCGAACCCCGCAGACGAAGCGTGAAGAAGCCGTCCGGATCGAAGGTCAGCAGGTCGCCGTAATCGTCAACCGAGGTGATAACGACATCCGCCGGCGTGGTCCCCGCCGTGATGTTGATGTCGGCGTTGGCGTCCTTCTCCGTCACGAGGATGACGTTCGTGCCGGCCACCAGCGAGGACATATCCACCGCCTTGTTGAAGACCACGGTGATCTTGATCTTGCTGTTGTCTATTTCGTAGTCCTGCGAAGTTGTCTGCATGGCGGTCGGAAAGATGACCCGGAATGGGCATCCGGCCATGACGCACAGGGCGAGGGTCGCACAAGTGACCAACAGCGCTTTGCTTGTCAGGTTCGGCATTTTCAGCTCCTTCTAAAGTGGAAACTCGATCCGTCTCAACGCCGCCTCACTCCCCTCCACGTTGGCACCGCGCCAACCGGTTGAGAGTCTAACAGCTCGGCGCCAGCCGAGCAAACGCAACCCCGCTATCCGCAAGCTTGTTAGCCGACCGCGCCCGGGAGCACTCGAACCTCCAACCGTCAGATTCGAAGTCTGTTACTCTATCCAGTTGAGCTACGGGCGCTTCGCAGGCCGACGTGGGCTGTCCTGGTGCTGCACTTTGTCGCCAGGAGACTTGCGAGCCGCGTTTCCGGTAGCGATTTCGAAGCAGACTGTCAATCGACGCCTGCGTGAGACGGACGGGTCGCCGACGGTTTGCCTGGGGCTGCGAACATGTAGCCGAGCCGCTATGATTTGCGCAATGCCGGAACTCCCGAAAGTCGAAACCATCGTTCGCACGTACGGCCCGCGCGTGGCGGAGCGTTGGATCACGCGCTGTGTTTCGCGATAGGCGAAGCAGGCTGCACCGAGCCCGCGCGCATTTTCAAGGTAGAGCTCATTGCCGGGGGCGCTAATGACGATGGTCTTCGTCTGCGGGCATTCTTTGCGAACGAAGCCGATGATCTGAATTCCATCTTTCTCCGGCATGACGATATCGGTGATGATCAGGTCAAACGGCACGGTGCGCAGCGCGTTGACCGCCTCGTTGCCATCCGCGGCCTCGCAAACGTCGTACCCGTACTGTTCCAGCTTTCGCCGCAGCACGTCGCGAACCTGCTGGTCATCCTCGACAATCAGGATGTTATGCGCCATGATCCCGACCTCTCCCTTCGTCGAGGATTCTGTCTGCACGCCGCGCGAGACGGTGGAAGCGGAAAGACTATGGCACGATTTCCACGCCTCACCTGGGGAACCCGTACCGCACAAGCACGTCCCAGGGATGACTCGTCACAGAAGTACTTTTGTCTCAAGCGGCACCGCTGGCGTCGCACTCAGTCTCCGCCCGCCCGTCTCCGGCATGACCACCTCGCCGAGCAGCGGGTGAGTCAGCCCCTGGTGTTGCGCTGCGAACGTCAGAGTCCACTTTGCGCGCCCGGTCCCGAAAAGGGCCTACCCATGTCGCGGCAGCATACGGCAAAACGCGCCCCGTGTCAGCAAGTCGTCCTCTCAACAATACGCTCTCATCATTGGCGGGCTGTTCTTCCCAGTCTTGCCCTCGCGGTCGGCTAAATCTGATGGCTGGCGGCGCGGAAATGGATACGAAACGTTGTCCCGTGGCCGAGTTCGCTCTCGACCCGGATATGCCCCTGCGCCCGCCTGACGATGCCGTGCACAGTCGCGAGCCCCAGACCGATTGCCTTTCCGCTCCCCTTCGTAGTAAAGAACGGCTCGAAGCACCGTTCGATCGCTTCCGGCGTCATCCCGCAGCCCGTATCCATCACCGTGAGGATCACGTGCCAGCCGGCGCGTGCCTCCGGGTGCCGGGCGACGTACCCCTCGCCGAGCAACGCGTTCTCGGTTTTCACGATCAACTTTCCGCCGTTGGGCATCGCCTCGCGCGCGTTGAGCACCAGGTTCGCGGCGACCTGCTCCAGCTCGCGGGGGTCCGCGCGAATATGCATAACGTCCTCCGCCAGCAGCAATTCGAGCGTGACGTTTTCCGCGATCAACCGCCGCAGCGACGGGGCCAGATCTCGGAGGACGGCGTTGGGGTCGATCACCTCGGGTTTCGCGAACTGATGCCCGCTGAACGTCAGGAGTTGGCGCGTGAGTGCTGCCGCCTGCCGGCCGGCTCGCTCGATCTC
>JBHHZX010000092.1:0-11480 GCA_046758265.1 Phycisphaerae bacterium | reverse complement strand
TGAACTGCTTCAGCAGGAGCGCGAGCGCTTCACGGAGCGCCATGCCCTTCCGCTGCTGAACGCGGTCAACCCCGACGGAACGTTTGATGCCAGCGGGCCGGCGCAGTATCGCGGCCGCTGGGTCAAGGACTGCGACGACGAGATCATGGCCGAGCTGACTGAGCGTGGCATCATGCTCCTCCAAGAGACGGTCAAGCACGAGTACCCGTTCTGCCCGCGCTCCGAGGACGACCCGCTGATCCAGTACGCTCGCAAGAGCTGGTTCGTCCGCACCAGCAAGTTCAAAGAGGAGTTCCTGAAGAACAACGATGGCATCCTCTGGCTGCCTGAGCATATCCGCGAGGGCCGCTTCGGCGACTTCTTGCGCAACAACGTCGATTGGGCGCTCTCGCGTGAGCGCTACTGGGGCACGCCGCTGCCGATCTGGGTCTGCGAGAAAACCGGCAAGATGGAGGCGATCGGCTCGTACACCGAGCTGCTCGCCAAACCCGGCGTGCAGGGGACGGAGGTCTGGGAGAAGGCGAAGGCGGCGGATCCGGAGCTACCCGAGCATCTGAAGGTCCACAAGCCCTACATCGACGCGATCACGTACGACAGCCCGTTTGACGAGGGAAGAGGGAACGGGGAACAGGGAACAGGGGAGGGCGAGGCTCCCGCCGAGCCAAGAAAGAAAGCGCGTATGCGCCGCGTGCCCGAGGTGATCGACTGCTGGTGGGATGCCGGCAGCATGCCGTTCGCGCAGTGGGGCTTTCCACATGTTGAAGGCAGCGTCGAATCGTTCGCGCAGCGGTTCCCGTGCGACTTCATCAGCGAAGCCATCGACCAAACCCGCGGCTGGTTTTACGGCTTGCTGGCGATCAGCACGCTGCTGTTCAGCTCAGCAAGTGAGACTCTTGAGCGTGCTAATAATGAGGGTGGTACGGGCGTCCCGCCCGTCTCTCACTCAGAGGAGGGTGGGGTGGGCGTCTCGCCCGCCAGCCGGAGTAAAGGCGTTACAGCCGAGCTGGCGATCCGCAGACGGCGCAAGCTTCCGCACTGGGAGGCCGGGGGCAGCACCTATTTTGTCACCTTCCGGACGGCCACAGCGCCCACCGGCGGGAGGCCAGTCGATCTCACCCCTGAACAACGGACCGTGGTTTTGAATACCTGTCGTCACTGGGACGGAGAGAGGCTGCTTCTGCACGCCGTTGTGGTCATGCCCGACCACGTCCACCTGTTGCTGACGCCGCTTGACAAGGAAGCGGGAGTCTGGTGGTCGCTGAGCGAGCTCTTGCACAGCATCAAGGGCTATTCCACCAAGGAAATCAATAAGCGCAGATCACAGTCGCGCGGTGAGGACTGGCGCGGCACCGTATGGCAGGATGAGCGCTATGATCGCATCATTCGCGATCAATCGGATTTCGACGAGAAGTGGGAGTACATTGTCAGCAATCCCCAGCGGCGGGGACTGCCGGATGATTACGCGTGGCTATGGGTCGAACCGGCGGATTCCGGTGGCGGGCGAGACGCCCACCCCACCCTGCCTGCGCGGACATACCCGCAACCGTACAAGACCTGCATCGTGCTCGGCCACGTGATGGGCGAGGACGGGCTGAAGATGTCGAAGCGGACCGGGAACTACAAGGAGCCGGATTACATCTTCGATCACTACGGCGCGGATGCGATGCGCTGGTACTTCTTCAGCGCCCAGACGCCGTGGACGTCCATCCGGTTCCAGGAGGCGGCGATCCGCGACGCGCAGCGCGAGTTCCTGGTCCGGCTGTACAACGTGTTCAGCTTCTTCAACATCTACGCGAATATCGACGGCTTCGCCGTCGAGGGATCAGGGATCAGGGAACAGGGAACAGGAAGAAACCCAGGCGTACAAGCCCCCGATCCCCGATCCCCGATCCCTGGTCCCGGCGGAACGGGCTGGAGGCCCGTTTCGCAGCGCAGCGAGATTGATCGCTGGATCAGCAGCGAGCTGCATCGCACGGTGCGCTCCGTCCGCGATGCAATGGACCGGTTTGAGAACTTCCCCGCCGCCGGCCGGCTGAACGACTTCGTCGATGCGCTGTCGAACTGGTACGTCCGGCGCTCGCGCGACCGCTTCTGGCGGCCCGTTGACGAGCCGCGGGCTTCAGCCCGCGCGGTGCAGAGCCTACCGGAAAGCGCGAGTCCGCGCGGACTGAAGTCCGCGGCTCCCTTCAGTGCACAGGACCAGGACAAGTGGGACGCGTACAACACGCTGTACGAGGTCCTGGTGACGCTCAGCAAGCTGATCGCCCCATTCACGCCGTTCTTCGCGGAGACAATGTATCAGAATCTTGTGAGGCACGAAGGCACGAAGGCACGAAGGCACGGAGGGGGAGGGCAAAGCTCTGCGTTGCCAGACAGAGCGCCGATCAGCGTGCACTTGTGCGATTATCCCGAGCCCGATGCGGCCCTGATCGACGAGAAGCTGGCGCAGGATATGGACCTCGTGCGGCAGATCGTCTCGACTGGCCGGGCGGCGCGGACGGCGGCCCGGCTCAAGGTCCGCCAGCCGCTTGCACAGGTGGAGATTATACTTGCCTGGCGCGATTACGAGGAACGCCTGAAGGCACACACGGAACTGATCGCCGAGGAGCTGAACGTCAAGAAGGTCGAGTTCACGCACGAGGCCGAGCACTACGTCCGCTACCGGGTCAAGCCGAACTTCAAGGTGATCGGGCCGAAGTTCGGCCACCTGGCGCCCGAAGTCGATGCCGCGCTCCGCAAGCTCGACGACCCCGCCAGCGCCCGCAAGACGCTGCTGTCGGACGACGAGCTATCGCTGTCGGTGGACGGCCAAACGGTCAGGCTGAGCAGGGAAGACGTGGAGATCCGGCTGGAAGCCAAAGAGGGCTGGTCGGCGGCCCAGGGTAAGGCCGGCGTAGTCGTGGTCAGCACCGAGCTGACGCCCCAGCTCCGCGAAGAAGGCCTGATGCGCGAGCTGATCCACCACGTGCAGGGCTTGCGGAAGCAGCAGGACCTGGCGTACGAGGCCCGCATCACGCTATACATCACCGCGTCGGGCGAATTCCTGGAGATCGTTCGTCGCTTCACAGACACGATCGGGAGCGAGTGTCTGGCCCGCCGAATTGAGTTCGCCGCCCCACCGAGCGGTGATATGATGACAACAAAGATCGAGGAGCATGAGGTAAAACTCGCCATTCAGACCGTGTAATCGCGAGCGGATCGGCCGAACCGCCGTTGGGTGAGTCGACGCGGACAAATAATTCACGCCGCGGGCAAGGGAAGCCTTACAATATCCGGCTCTGGCCCGCACAGGGCGGTACTGCGGAGAGAAGCAGGTAGTCGTCGCAAGCGGAAATCAATGACTGATCTGCTCAGCCCGGTCCTCGAATACGAACGCGTGGATGATGCGCCAAGCCACCGCTGCTGGTGGCGCGTCGCGGGGAGGCGCATCGATCTGCACTGTCACTCGACCTTTTCCGCCGAGCGTGTCCGTTGGCTGCCGGGGCTGATCTTTTACCCGCTGCTGGAGCCCGAAGAGCTGTATGACCTGGCCAAGGCCCGGGGGATGGACTTCGTCACGATCACCGACCACGACACCATCGACGGATGCAAGGCCCTGCTTGATCGTCGCGGAAACCTGCCCGACTTCATCGTCGGTGAAGAGGTCACCGTCAGCTTTCCCGAGGACGGCACGGCCGTCCATGTCAACATCTACGATATTGACGAGCGGCAGCACGCCCAGATTCAGCGCTTGCGCGAGAACGTTTACGAGGTCGTCGATTTACTGAAAAGCATCGACAAGCTGTTTGTCCTCAACCATATGACCTGGACCAGGCAGCACCGCGTCCTGAAGGCCTGGCAGATCGAGGCGATGCTGGAGCTGTTCCCGGTCTTCGAGGGCCTTAACGGCACGCGCAGCTACGCGCACAACGCCTTCGCCTGGCATGCCACGCGTGGGCGTGGCAAAGTGCTCGTCGGCGGGAGTGATTCGCACACCAACCGAGTCGGCACGACCTACACGCTCAGCGAGGGTGAAACGCCCGGCGAGCTGCTCGCCGCCATCCGGGCCGGCCAGGCGGCCCCCTGCGGCGCGTTCGGCACGCCCGAACAACTCCGCGACGACGTTTGGCTCACCTTGCAGAGCACCGTCGAGCGCCACCTGATGGAGGCTTCGAGCGCCTGGAAACGCGCAACCTGTCACGCTGTTCGGCGTCTGGGACGATTCGCGTATCCGTTCGTTTGCCTGGGCTACCACGCCCGGCAGAACCTGCTGATCCGCAAATCGCTACTCGCCATCCAGGCTTGACGCTCCGTACCGCCCCGCTTTCGCGATTCTGCGAAAGGAGCGACTCGGCAAACGTTGCGATCGGCTGCCATCGGGCGCCAGGACCGACGCGGCGTTTGTCGCAAACGCAACTTCGGCCGGATGATTTGCGTCGAGTCAGGCGCTGATTTGCAGCGAGGCCAAAGCGGTCGACACGTCCTCGACGATGTCGAAGATGTGGTCCAGCCCGGTCACCAGGAACACACCCCAGACCTGCCGGTTGATCCCGCACAACTTGAGCTTGCGCTCATTGGTGATGGTGACCAGCTTGCGCAGCTTGAGCAGCTTGGCGATGTTCGACGAATTCAGGTAGCTGACGTTGGCGAAGTTCAGCAGGACGTCGAGCTGACTGTTGTTCGAACATTGTTCGATGATCGCGGTCAGATCGTCCGTATATTGCGGATCGTCCCCCAGCTCGCCGAGCAGCACCGTCTCCGACCAATGTTCAACCGGCATACGACCGCTCCACCTTTTCCAAACGCCGCGCCTTCGCCGAAACCACGCGAAAGCTCACTGGGGACGATACGCTGAGGGGACCGCGCTTGTCAACCCGGCTTACTTGAGCTCGACGTTCCAGTAGGCGAAATCGAGGAACTGTTTCCAACTCGCATAACGCGAGTCGGACAGCTTGACGGTCAGAACCGGCGAGCGACGCGGACGCTTGGGCTTGGCGATCAGGCGCAAGCCAGCCTGCTCCGGAGTGCGTCCGCCCTTCTTCACGTTGCAGCGCGTACAGGCACAGACCAGATTCTCCCAGCAGGTCGTCCCACCGTGCGAACGCGGGATCAGGTGGTCGATGCTCAGGTCGCTCGTCGGAACACGCCGACCACAGTATTGGCAACGGTTGTGGTCGCGGGCGAACAAGTTGCGGCGATTGAGTTTGACCTCAACGCGTGGCAGCTTGTCATACACCACCAGGCGGATGATCTTCGGCACGGCGATCTGAAACCGCACGGTACGGATCCAGTCGTGCTCGTCCGGCTCAAAAGCGGCTTTCGCCGCGCTGACCTCCACCCAGTCGTTGAAGTCATACGAGAGGTACTGCCCGTCCTCGACCGAAACCACTTCCGCCAGCTCGCGATAGATGAGCGTCATGGCGCGCTTGGCGCTGATCACCCGCAGCGCCATGTACAGGCGATTCAGCAGCAGAACATTCGAGGCCAAGACAGGGCAATCAGTGGTCATGCACAGTACCGGCAGTTTCAGTGTAGCTCCTAATCACAGCCTATACAGGCCGCTCCCTTCCCCGTAATCATACTAACGATCGCCACCAATGGCTTCAACCTCGACATCTTGGGCTGAGCCACTTTTGACACCCCAAATGTCGCGCACAATCGGGGCCACACAGCGGACAAGCTCCTGGAAACGGCCGAAGCCTTGCACCCGTTGGCGATGCGCGCGATAACGCCCGCATGTCCGAGCAGCAGCCGGCACCAAAACGTGCCTCCCCCGCCGGACAGCCGTTGGTCGCCCGCGTATCCAGGTGGACGCTGCTGTGGCTGCCAGGGCTGCCGCTCGTCGTCGCGGTCATTGCCGTCGGGAGTCCGGCGCTCGACGCGCCGTGGATCCAGGGCGACGAGCACATCTTCATCGTCAGAAACTCGGACGTCACTGGCGCCAGCCCCTCCGAACCGACCGGGGTACGCTGGCTGGATATCTTCCTGCACCCCCACGAAGACCTCTACCAGCCGGTCACCATCCTCAGCTACGCGGTCGAGTGGTCACTCTGGGGCGACAATCGCGTCTTCCACATGCGGCTGACCGACGTGCTCATTCACGCCCTCAACGGCTTGCTGCTGTGGGCCGTCCTGCGCAAGCTCTTACAGCGGCTCTGCCCCGCAGGCGGCGGCACTACGACGGTGGCCAGGGCGCTCGCCTGTGTCTGGGCGCTGCACCCCATGCTAGTCGGCGCGTACGCCGCCGACATGGGCCGCACGCACCTGCTGGCGGCGACGTTCACGTTCCTGTCATTACTGTGCCACCTGAGGTCACTGAGGCCGGGAGGGTGGACCTGGTTTGTCGCCGCCTATCTGGCGCTGCTGCTGGCGATGCTCAACAAACCAGTGGTCGGGTGGGTCATTGTCATCTTTGTGCTCGAGTGGGTACTGGTCGGGCTGCGACGGATGCTTCTTTCGGCGCGCATCTACCTCGTCGGCGCCACGTGCGTCGCGTTTGCCCTGCTCACGCTCTGGACAACGAAAGGAACCCTGCTCGTCGAGGATTCGCCGCTGCCTCTGTTCGGCGACCCGCTCGCGCGGGCGGCACTGGGACTTGGCATCTATCTGCGGAACTTCGTCACGCCGCTCCGGTGGCTTTCGGCCTGGTACCCGCCCGACATAGGTACCGGCTGGGGTCATCCGCTGGTCTGGCTCGGTGCACTGGCTCTCGCCGGTGCCGGCCTCGCGGCCGTGCTGGCGGCCAGGCGTGCGCGGACACGCGGCATCAGCATGGGATTGGCGTGGTTTGTGGCCATGTGGCTGCCGGTCAGCGGTCTGGTCGGCGCGCGGGTGCTGGCCGCGCAGGATCGGTATATGTATCAGCCGATGGTCGGCCTGCTGCTGGTGATTGGTGTCGGACTACTGCACTGGACGCAGCGCGGGCGCGCCGGGCCCCGTCGTCGCGGCCTCATCATCGCGATGACGGCCGTGGCACTTGGGGCCGCGGCGGTGCCCTGGGACTGGCACCTATGCGGCCCTGCACGCAGCACGATTCAGCGCGCCCGGCACGCCGTTGAACTCAATCCGGGCGACCCCCGAGTGATGGAGTTCCTGGCGACGGCGTACAGCTTCACCCGCAACCACCCAACGTTGGAAGAGCGGTTACCCGAGCCACCCAACCCGACCGCCCTCTTCGAGAGGACGCTCGCAGAGGCGGGGAATCTGGCCGAACAGAACCCACAGCATTTTCGGGACAACCACGACCGCGCCGCTTTTCACCGCCGTCTGTCGTTCGAATGGTGGAAACTCGGAAGAGACTACGAGCGACTGTTCGAACAAGGGTCGCGCCGAGGCGCCGAGGCGAAGCGACTATTGGAGCAGGCTCGGCGGGCAGGCATTGCAGACGACCTGTTGCCCGAACATGCCCGGCAGAAGTACGAACAGTCCCTCGGGCAGGCCGAGCGGGCGCACGACTTCGAGCCGCAGGCCAAGCTGACCTGGGTACGACTGGCACACGCGTACCGCTCGCTGCACCGCTGGGAGGAGGCACGCCGGGCGTTTCAGAAGCTCGAAAACGTCATGCCCGATGACGCGCCCGATTACAGCTTGCGCTATACAGAGTTTGCCGATCTGCTGCTCAACCGTTTCAACGATCCGCGCCAGGCGCTCGACAAGTATCGCAAGGCGATGATGAGTCCGGGGATCACCGCGGCGGCCCGGCGGATCGCCTGGCTCGGCGCGGCCCGCTGCGAGGTCCTAGCCGGCAAGGGCAGCGACGGGTTCGAGCTGGCCCGCCAGGTTCTTCGTGTCGAGCCCAACAACCTCGAAGCGTGGCGGGTGATCGCGCTGTACCACCTTCGCAGCCATCACTGGGACGACGCCGACGGCGTCTATCGGCAAATCCTCGCGCGGCACCCCAGCGATTACGAACTGCTCCGCGGGTTCCAGAATGTTTGCGCGGTCAAAGGAAACTGGCGCGACGCGGCGTTCGCTTGGCAGGACGCGATCGAGCATGAGCAAGACAACCTGATATACCGCTCGTACTTCGTCTGGGCGGCGGCCTGCGCTGCGGAGGAATCGGCCGGCATGTGGGCGGGCGAATTGCTCAAAGCTTCGCCCGATAATCGCTTCGCGTGCCTGGCCCACGGGCTGCTGGCGATCCGGACCGGTGCGTTCGAGGACGCCCTGCAATGGGTCCAGCGGGCACGTCAGGGCCCGAAATTGCCCTTGGCGCGCGAGTTCGTTCGGGCCGAGGCCACGCTTCGAATGATGATCGAACGCCGCGAACTGCCGCAGGAGGCCGTCCTCTTACAGGCGGCGCTGTGGGCGGAGATCGGGAGCGTGAGCCGTGGACAGCAACTCGTCCGGCAGTACCTGGAAGGCATGCCGGAGCCCCCGTGGCGGGCGTTGGCGGAACGGATTTTGACGCAGGACTTGCGCGCAGAAACCGCTCCCTGAGCCGCGTCCGGGACGCGTCAGCGGGGTTTTGCCGATTTGGTGAAATGCGGGTTGAAACCGGTCAGTGGGTTGTTATACTCTAGCATGGGTAAAAGGCTGAACAAAGAAAAGCCCTGGCAAGGCTAAGTGTAAGCTGTTTTCCCTCCACAACTTGCTTCCACTCGCTGCGGCACCCTCAGACCGCGCCAATACCCAAAGGGTGCCGCACGCCCTTAATATAGACCCCCTTGCCCACCGGGTGTTTGGCCGATCATCCCCGGTTGCCCGGCACATCCGCGGCCGGACCGAACAAAAACCGCGCTTCAAACCCAGGAGCTACGTCGAGCCCGCGGCCGGCAGTTGGCCGCCTGCTCCGACGTTATAATCCCACCGTGCGACAAGTAACGGCCTCCAGACCGCGTCCGCGTCCACCCCACGCTTGGCTTTACGCGCTACCGGAAGCGCGCCTGCCGCGCTTCGTCACCTGCCATGGGCAGCGCTTCGCGTACGTCAAAACTTTCAAGCACGATTTCTTCGCGGCAACGGGACTCTACCGTGGCCCCGATGGGCTCGCCGTGCTCAAGATGGGGCGTCAAAACGAGTTCTTGACAATCCCGGTGCACTGGATCGGCGCGCTGTTGACCCGGCGCGAGGTGCGCCTCTACGTGCTGTTGCAGGGTATGCCGGGTGTGCCGCAGCTGATCGGGACAGTTGGCAAGCACGGTTTCCTGCACGAATTCGTGCCGGGGCACCCGCTTGAGCGTGATGAACACGTATCGGACACGTTCTTCGACGAACTGCTCACGCTCATCGAAGGTCTGCACGTGCGGCACATCGCCTACGTCGATCTTAACAAGCGCGAGAACGTCTTGGCGGGTGACGACGGTAAGCCCTACCTGATCGATTTTCAGATCGCGCTTTACCTCCCGCCCGTCGGCTGGCGACGCCTGCCGCCAATCCGCTGGCTCCTGACGCGCTTCCAGCAGGCCGATCGGTATCACTGCCTCAAGCACAAGCGACGCCTCCGGCCGGACCTGCTCACCGACCAGCAGCGGGCCGAGGCTGAGCGTCTCGGTTTCTGGATTCGCCTGCACCGCGGGCTGACGCGCCCTCTCACGAACTTGCGGCGGCGCGCCCTCAAGCGGCTGGCCCGTTCGGAGACCGCCGGAGTGACCGGCTCGTCGGCCAAGTAGCAAGCGGATGCTCATGTTCGCAGAACCCCCGAAGCCCTGCGGAGCGACCGATCGGCAACGCGCCTGGCCATTTCACTCATTCGCGAAGTGCCGGTCGGCCTCGTCTTTCATAACCGCTGGACGAGCAAAGCCCTCCGGCAAAGCGAACGCGCGACCGGCACCCGACGACTAGCCGGATCGGGCAATGTAGGGTACAGTGTTCTCGGACCTTCTTCCGCCGACGCGAGTGGAAAAACCCAGGCCGACTGCAGAACAGGAACCTTCACATGACCAGAACATCGCTTACCACTTTGGCAGCTACCATGGTGCTGGCGGCCACGGGGTGCGCCAGCAACCGAATCGTCGGGCACAACCTCAAGCAGGTGGGGCGCTGGTACGGCGAACTCGGCATCACCGGCCACCTCAACGAGATTACGGTCCAATCCCGGTCGCGGCTGACCAAGCTCTCGATCATCGGCGACGCCAACCACGTCGTAGTCGAGGACCACGCGACGCTGGGGAAGATCGAAATCTGGGGTGAGAACAACACGGTCAGCGTACCCGGGTACCTGGTCGTGCGATCAAACCAGGTCGGGAAGGGAACCCGGATAATTCGACGGCCGCGCGAGACGAGCACTCCGGCCAGGGCCGCGGCGAAGAGGCACGCGCCCCCGGGACCCGCGGAGGCCGAGCACCCGGTCGAGCCCGCCGTGGAACCGCCCAACGAGGAATCCAACGCGCCGGGCACTCCCCACGATGCGCTCGAATAAACACGAAGCCGTCGCGAAATCTTTTCCGGGCGAGGTTCTCGATAGAGGTGAAGACAATGGCCGAAGCGCAGTGGTTCTATGTGGACAATGGTCGGTCGGTGGGACCGCTCACCAAGTCCGGCCTGTTGGCCAAGCTGCCGTCGTTGCAGGGGGACGACACGCTCGTCTACGGGCCCGGTTTGAGTTCCTGGACGGCGGCTCGCGCGGTGCCCGGATTGCGCGCCGCCGTCCCGGACGCTGACAGCCTGCCGCCCGCGCCCCGGGCACGGCGCGCCGACGAAATCGACTATCAGATCTTCGGCGACGACATGCAGTACGTCGAAATCGAGGTCGATCCGAACGAGATGGTCATCGCCGAAGCCGGTGCGATGATGTACATGACGCTCGGCATTCAGATGGAGGCGACGCTCGGAGATCCGAGTAGGCAGGATCAAAGCCTGATGGGCAGGGTCTTCACAGCGGCCAAGCGAAAGATCACGGGCGAATCGCTGTTCATGACGACGTTCACCGGCCAGGGGCCCGGCAAGCAGCAGGTCGCGTTTGCCGCGCCCTACCCCGGCAAGATCGTGCCCATGGACTTGGCCCAACTGGGGGGCGAAATCCTCTGCCAGAAGGATTCCTTCGTGTGCGCGGCCCGCGGCGTGCGCGTCGATATCGCCTTCACGAAACGCTTCGGCGCCGGACTGTTCGGCGGTGAAGGCTTCATCTTGCAGAGACTCACGGGCGATGGCATCACCTTCGTTCACGCCGGCGGAACGCTCTCCCACAAGCGGCTGGCAGCCGGCGATTCACTGCGCATCGACACCGGCTGCATCGTCGCCTTTCAGTCCTCGGTCAGTTATGACATCAAGTTCGTCGGGGGGATCAAGAACACGCTCTTCGGCGGCGAGGGTCTGTTCTTTGCGATCCTGACCGGCCCGGGCGACGTCTGGCTGCAGTCGCTGCCCTTCTCGCGCCTCGCCGGTCGCGTTATGGCCGCAAGTGTGGGCGGGAAGCGAAAAGGCGAGGGCAGCATCCTCGGCGGCCTGGGCGGCCTCCTGGATGGCGACAACCGGTAGAGACACCCAGCACACGAGGAGCCGCGGGCTTCAGCCCGTGCGGCGCCCCCGCGCGGGTTGAGGCCCGCGGCGGCAGCGGTGGC
>JBHHZX010000091.1:0-11636 GCA_046758265.1 Phycisphaerae bacterium | reverse complement strand
ATGACGCCGGTAACACCGACCCATTCGATCGGGCCGCTGGTGCCGCCGTCGCCCATCTGAGGCACGCCTTCAGCGCCGGTCTCGCGGATGCCGATGCAGAGGCCGACCTCGCCCTGGAAGAGCTCACTGCGGTTGGTGAGCTTGAAGCGCACCTTCCCGCGCGTATCCAGGCACGGATTGGGACGCCCTTCACCGTTATAGGTCGTCAGGCGCACCCAGGCGTACGGGTCCGTGGTGTCGACCCAGTCGAAGAACGCCTCGAGCGCCGCCACGCCTTCCGTTTGCAGCCCGGAGGCGCGAAAGGCCGCGTTGTTGTCGTAGGGGTCGACGTTCGGCACGACAAAATGGCTGGTCGATCCGGAGAACTGCGGGATCCGGAACATCTCCTGGGAGGTCGCCGGGTCGTCGATCGGCGGCCCGTTGAAGCCCACGAGCTCCGAAGGAAATTGCGCCCAGAGGGACATCGGGCCAACCAGCATCGTCACGAGGCCCACGCCAATAAGTCGTATTGCTCCTGCCATTTTCGTTCTCCTCCAGCCTAGGGCTCGGCAAAGTGGGTGTGAACAAACGTATTTTACCCCTGGAGCCTACCTGCTACAACCAGTTTCTCCGTTCGCCACGCGGATGAGCGTCACGATTGGGGGTAATTTCACCATCGAAAGGGTAGGGTTGGCGTCTCGCCGGGCGCGACGGCAATTCGCCGGGGGCGACGCGCGCCGCACCCGCAAGCTTCACGCCTGCCCCGGGAGTGCGCGGGGTGGGCGTCACAATCGCCGGCATGGTGGGGAGCGTCGCCGTCTCGGCGGCCTTGCGAACGTCTGCGTCAAGCCGCAGAATCCGTGCTGCGTTCTGAGCGACGGGAACGACGGTTTTCAAGCCAGCGGGCATGTTTGAGCTGAACGACTCTCGTCGGGATGAGCTAGTTGAACGCTGGGCCGCCGGGATCGTTGATCGCGGCCTGGGCACAGCAGCGGTGTTTTTGCTGGAAGCCCACAGGCCATTGGCGGGTCTCGGGGCGCATGCGCTGCTCGGGTTCCGTCCCATCCTCGAGCCCCTGCTGCGGATCGATGCCGCCGAACTGGCCGCGTTCGTGCGACAGCCGGAGAATATCGAGCGGCTCGTCCGGCGGATCGAAGAACTGGACCGGGAGCGGCGCGAGGGTGGGGGAGACGATGCCCGCGGGGGATCGTGACCAGCGGGCCAGAGTCTTCAGCTGAGATGCCGGCGGGACGGCGACGCTCCAGCTGATCGTCGAGCGTCTACTGAGATGCCGGCGGGACGCCGACGCTCCGGCTCGGCTTGGCGCCGGCGGGACAGGTTGCCGCGTGCGACGCACGCGGCAGGCCTGCCAGCATCCGCACGCCGAGCGGCCAGGAGCTGTGCCCCTCATCGAGAGCGAACTATGTGACTTTCGCTGAGCCGCGAATCGGGTGAAAAAGGCGCTGAAGCGCACTACCGTCGGGCGAAGTAGACTGCCAACCTGCCTAGCGTGCGATCGCTGTCGCCGGCGGGGAACGCGACCTGGATCGGGAGCGCACCGTCGGGCGCGTCCACGGTCTTGAACCGGCCGGCCTCGGGTTTAATGCCTTCACCGGCCACGCGCACCAGGCGGAAGGCGTGCGGTACGTGGATCCAGTACCTCTCGCTGGTGCCAGACACCCCATCCAGTTTTAGCGTTAGCTCGTTGTTCGCCCACGACTGGGCCCTGACGCTGACGGCGTCCTGGCTGACGTGGCGCGATGAAGACAGTAGCTGCGGTCGATCCAGCGCCGGCCGGATCGCAAGAATCTGGCAGTGGCCCAGCGGCAGCGGGGGGCAAACGATTTCGCCGGAAAAACGGCCCAGGTACTCCTGCTTCCAGAAGTCGAACACCAAGTAGTCCTGCTGTCGGTCGAGCGCCAAGTTAGCAAACTTCAGCGTCGACGCGCGCAGCGGTAGCGCAGCGAAACGTCCGGCGACGCACCAGCGCCCGACGGGGGTGTCGAGGTGGATCGCCCACAGCGACGAGAACGGGTGATCGTCGTTGATCGTCTCCCACTCGCCGGCCTGATTGCGGGCCTCCTCATCCGTCATTGTTTCCGCTGCAAAGGGCGACTCGTCGAGCACATGGAAGCCGTGGAACTTCGTCCAGGTGAAGGCCGCGTAGTCGCTGTCCAGCGGCGCGGTCTCGGCCGTCATGGTGGTCAGCGGCGGAATGCAGCGCTGGATCAGGCGCAAGCGCTCTTCGTCGTATTCCTCGAGCGCGTCGCTGAGCATGAAGAGCTGGCCGGTCAGCGATACGAGCGACAGCACGCTCCGCGACCACTCGAAGGGCGCTCGCACGCAGACGTGATCCGGGTCATTCTGGTAAAGAACACGATGCGTGAAGAACCAGCGGGCCGACTCGACGAGCTGCATTTGCATACCCGCCCAGGTCGGCATCGCATCCTGGGCAATCCGACACGCGTCGCACAGCCCCACCATCTGCGACAGCACGCCCCAGGAGGACAGCCAGAAGGCATCCTTGCCGAGCCCTTCCCGGCCGCATTCGAGGAACCGCCGGAAGCGTTTCTCGGCCTCGTCGTTCGTCATCAGCCCGCGCAAGACCGCTTCCTGTAAGCCGTCGTAGAGCAGGTGACGGATGCCATCGATCTTGAAATACGTGTAGCCGGCTTCGCGCAGACCTTGGAAGTACGGCCGGACGTGCTTGTCGAGCGCCTCAGGCGTGCAGTCGAGAATGTACTTGATCCAGTCGCCGAGAAACGGCTCCCCGGTCTGATCTTTGAGCAGGAACTCGGGCTGGGCGTCGGCCCATTCGTCATTGTAGATCGATGAGGTCGTCCAGATACCAGGCTGCAAGCCGCACTGCTTGATCTTCTGCACGACGCCGCCGTGACCCGACGGAAACTCATCGTTCGTTTCCAGCCAGGCTTCCGCCACTGTTTTGTTCGGATCCGACGGGAACGGCAGCTTCTCGAAGCCGTCGTCGATCTGGATGTACTCCAGCCCGTACGGACGCAGGTGCTTGGCGAAGAACTCTGTGGCTTCCAGCACCTTTTCCTCCGCGACCTCACGGCGATACGCCTCCCAGGTGCACCAGCCGGCGATCGACACGAGGCTGGGGCGGCGCTCCCAGGGCCGGTGGTACTGATAGCCGAGATGCGTGCGGTAATAGTGCGGCTTGATGTTGACGATCCACGTCTTCGGCCCGAGCTCGACCTCCATCGTCGCCGTCAAGTTACCCTCGGCGTCAGGCGTCAGGCGGGCGCTCTTCCAGGTCCACCTGTGGCCGAACCAGGAGATCAGCATGTCCTGATTGATGTCGTAGAGTCCGTTCGCGTCCGGCAGCAGCGGCCGGCCAACCTGCCCTACGATCGCTTGCTCTGGCCCAGCCCGCGACGGCCGCATGTTGACCGCGTCGTGGCTGAGCTGAAATGTCACGGTGGCCGCAACACTCTCCCCGCTGAGCATGATGTAGATGTGCTGAAACAGCGGGAAGCTCTGGAGCTGCCCGTCGGACCCGTGACGGAAACTCACGCGCGCCGTGCCCGGGATGTGAATCGTCAGGATGCGGCGGTTGTTGTACGTATAGGTCAGCGTCCGGCGGTCTTCATCCCAGTGGTGATAGGCGTGCGCGATGGGCGGCGCCGGGACGGCGTGCAAGAGCAGCCGATTCTCTTCGTCCGGCATGAGCCGCTTACTCTGGCTGCTGGGGTTTGACATAGGCGTTCCTCAATAAAGGGCCGTATTTTTGCGAACCGGCCGTACGCGTTCCGCTGATCATCTCCTGCCCGGGCCTGATCCCGTCGGGACGGCGCAGCGCGGCGCTCGTTGAGCTGATCGACCTGGCCCCAACGGTGCTGGATGCCGCGGCATTGCCGCGCCCTGGCGGAATGCAAGCACGCTCGCTTTGGCCGCTGCTGACCGGCGCCGCCGAACTGAGCCGTCACCGCGATGACGTGTACTCTGAGTAGTACAACGCCATGCCGTTTCACAAAGACCCCGCCGCCTACGCCACCATGCTGCGCACTGCGCGGCACAAGCTGGTGGTGATGCACGGGCGGGAGCCAGGTGAGCTGTACGACCTGGAGCGCGATCCCGCTAAAACCCATAACCTCTGGGCTGCGCCGGAGCATCAGGAAACAAAGCTCGGGCTGCTTCGGCGGCTCTGCGATCGCATGGCGTGGACGGCCGATCCCCTGCCAGCACGCACCGCCGACTGGTAAGCCCCGCTCATGGCTGTAACACCCTCTGCTGTGCATTGACTCCTTTCCCCCGGGGGGGTTAAGAACCGAACAGTTTTCCGAGCCAGTCGTCGAGCAGGTAGCCGATACGCGGCGCGAGCCACGAGAGTCTGGTGTTGACGGTATTCCCGAACATCGCCCCGAAGCCGATCATCATGGCCAGCCGGCCGGCATAGGACACGCCACGCCCGGCGCGGGTTTTCGGACGGAAGAAAAAGATGAAGTAGAGCAGTGAGAGCACCATCACGATCACGAAGACGAGATGCTCAAAGCGTTCCATACTGAACGCGGTCTGCCCGGTCACCCGCTCGGGCACAAACGGCCAGACCGACTGGACGGTATCGAGGACGTGCGGCACGATGATGCCGACCTGGTCGCCAAACTGCGGGCCGACCGCACAGCCAATGAATAGCGCGACGACGAGCTGGTTCATCCAGCGGTATTTCTTCGAGTAGACGCAGTACCACAGACATCCCGGCACGAGCAGGACCAGCCAGAACAGGTCCCAATGGTTGCCGCCCGGCTGTGCGCCGGCGACGATCGGTTCAACCCAGTCCGGTTTGATCACTCTGTCCCATTTCTCAATGATCACGTATGCCATGATCCCGCCGATCATGAACGCTTCGGTCAAGCGGTAGAGGCGGTTGTCGCCCAGCAGGAAGGAAAAGATGCCAAGTGTCAGCAGGGCGGCGATGAACTCGCCGATGCGCAACTCGATCAGCCGGGCGAATTCCGCGTCGGCCCGCGTGGCGGCCCGCTGGGCAGGCGCGATCTCGCCGGTGCCCGACAGCATTCCCTGCTGTTCCTGGCGGATCTGCTCCCGGCCGACCCGCTCGTATTGGGGCCCTGTCTCGTCGCGCGCGCTAACGTCCACCACGCGCCGGCGGGGTAGGGTGTCCGTGGCGATGTCGCGCGCCAGCTCGATCACGCACACGCCGACATAACCCAGAGCGAGAACGGTGAAGAGCATCGTCCACGTGCGGCTGGAAAGCGGCTTCATTGGCGCAGACCGCGCCCGCGTGCGTGCCAGCTTCCCCGCCGCCTCGGCGCGGCGTGCGACCAGCAGCGCAAAGTTCCCCAGCACGACCATCGCCAGGAGGAACATCTTTCCGAGGCTCATGGAGTTGTCGTTCGGCGAGGTCGTGGTATCGGCGGGGTCAAGCAGGTAAAGATACTCGGTTGCCGCCCGGGCCGAGTTGAGCAGTCCACTTAACTGGCCCGACTTGACGTAGGGGTACAGGTCGTTGGCAACAATCCCCATGGTTGCTTCGGCAACCTTCAGGTCGGGCACCTGCCGCTGCACGATGCCGCAGACTGCCTTGGCCTCGTCGGCGTGGGAAACGATGAGGACGAGCGCGATGTCTTCGACGCCGTGGAAGCTGCGCAACAATGGGAAGTTTTCGTCCGTGAGCGGCTTCTTCAGCAGGTAGTCCTGCTTGTAGAAGTTGCGCGTGTCCAGCACGACCGTTTTGGCAACTGTCTCAAAGACGGGGAACGGTTTGAAGCCGAAGTTGAGGTAGTCGGTACCGTAGACCCACTTCGGCGGCGGCTCGCCGAGCCGGCGGGCACGACGCTGCTCGTCGTCGATGGCCCACTGGAGCCGCGTGGCGGCGAGGGCGATATTGACCGGATCGTCGGCGGTGCTCAGCAGGACGAACTTCAGCCGTCGCCGGAGCAGATGGCGGCAAAGGACCTGGAGCTGTGGGCCGTTCTCGCCGTCGCTGCCCGGCCCCCACTGCGATAGGACCAGGACGATCTTCTCGCGCTCGACCGGGTCGTGGGCGATCTCCTCGAGGGTCTCGTAGAAAAGCGTTGTGTAGGTGTCCGGGTAGATCGGCAGGGTGTAATTCACCAGGAACGGCACGGCGAGGACGATGGCGAGCGCGCAGTAGACGATCCGACGATCGACGAGCTGCATGCGTTGTACGAACTCCAGCGCTCGCATCGCCTATTGCTCGCTCTGCCCTGAAGCGAGGATCCCACGTTCCAGTCCGAGCATCATCCGCAGACTCGCCGCGATCACGGCGACGCCGATGCCCAGCAGCAGTCCACGCTGCATCCCGGAATTGAGGACTCGGTTATCGAAGTCCGCCCAAGCCGTCAACCGACCGCCGGTCAACCAGCCGCCGAACGAGTCGCTGCCCACGATGACGACCGCGGCCGACAACATCATCACCGTCGCCTCCCACGAACGAATGCGGAAAGCGCGGTAAGCCGCGTACGTGATGTAAAATCCGAGCAGCGCCATCACGGTGGCCTCGAGCGGCCGCCGCACATAGTTCGCGTAAAACTCGCCCGGTTTGAACCGGTAGCCGTCCTCGTACGCCCGCAGGCGCGCCAGGGCGGCGCGGTCCGCGGCCGTGAGCACGGCCAGCGCCTGATCAGACGTAAGGTCCGGCGCCGACTTCCGGGCTTCCTCGAGCCGCTGTAGCGCGACCGTGGCCGCGTCGGTGACCTGGCGGTGCTCTGAGACTACGTGGTACTGCCAAAAGAGCGCGCCTGCGACGCTGAAGAACGAAATGAACACGATGACCGAGTACTCCCATTCCTTGCGCCGGCGCAGAACGTTCGCCGCATGGTGCGCGAACAGGTTGATCACGCCGAGGCCGACGGCGAGTGTGACCACCACGACTAGGCCGCGCGAAACGTAGAGCTCCGAGGCGCCCAGGTTCAGGCCGGCCTCGCCGAGCGCAGGGATGCCCTCGGCAAAGAACACCAGCAGGAAGTACGCGGCGGGAATGAAGATCGCCAGCCAGGTCAGTTTCCGACGCACGCGCGTCTCCTACCCGAAGGTTTTTCGCACAGACTCCACCCATGCGGCGAATCCCGGGTGCAGGCACAGCAGGATTCCGCCGACGATGAACGCGACAAGCGAAAGTTTGAACAGGTCTTGCGCACCGAAACTGCCCAGCAGGCTGGGATCCCGGCTCATCTTCGCCGAGGCCGCCCAGAACTCCTCGCCGATAATCGTGTAGTCACATGCCGCAACGAAGAACGGAATCTGGTAGAGCTGGTCGGTACCGGCGATCTGGAGGGCGCTGATCGTCTGCCCGGTCTCGGCCAGCATTAACGAGTCAGCTTCCCACCAGCCGAAGTAGAAGCACGCTGCCGGCTGCTCCGTGAGCATCCAGCCCATCGTCGCCATCGCGAAGAAGAACTGGCCGCCGGGAAAGAAGCGAAGATCCTCGGCGTGGTACTCCTCCAGGGCGCCGACGTCGGCGTAGCCGTCGCGCGTCGCGTTGGCGTGCACGGGCAGCGTTTCAGGGTATGCCACGGGGACGATCAGGCGATTGCCGAGCTCGCCGCTCAAACCCGCGACGCGCCGCAGGAGCGGCATCGACGCATACAACTGTACGCGGCGGATATCGCACACGCCGCCGCAGGTGAACAGCGCCGGCCGGCCCATCTCCGTTGCGCGGGCGACGGCCTCGTCGAACGCGGTCAGGCCGGGGATTTCGCGAATCGGCAGCGCGTGTCCACGCCGCGCTATGGCAATACCGGTCAGCACGCCGCCGACGATCAGCACGAGTAGCGTCGCGTGGACGACGAAACGCCGCCCGCTTTGCTGCGCGTTCTTCGCCGGCTGTTCCGCGGCGACGGGCGCGGTCGTCGCCGCCGGCTGATCTCCGAGGTCGGCCGCCTGCGCAAGCGGTAGGTCTGCGCCGAGGACGGCGAAGGCAACGATCAGTGCGAGTGCCGAGTCTGTTCGCATGCTGTCTTCCAGAAGGACGCCTGACGTCTCAGTTGACTGCAATCCGCTCGAAGCTGCAGGAAGGCGCGGGCGTCGTCAATGTGCCGGAGACGCCCGTCATTTGCCGCTGGACGACTTAGTGGCCATCCCATAACCTCTGTGGCACCGGTTTTCAACCGGTGAACACACAGGTTACAAACCTGTGCCACAGTTGTGGGATAGGCTCTTAGCCGTGGGGGACACGAATCGGCGAAATATTCCTGTCCCCCAGCTCCAAAGAGATGGGCCACCCAGCCGTCGCGGATCGCTTCGTCGCTGCGCCGGAGTCGGCGGTCCGGCGCTACAGGTCATTGCCGCTTGGGTGAGGGCGCGGCGGAATTGGAATCGGGCGAGCCGCCAACAGTTCTCGGGCGCGTTCGAGCGGCGTGAGATATTCCTCCGAGGCGCTGGCGCTCTCGAGGTCTTGGAAAGTTCGCGCGTCCTCGAGGCGGAAGGGGCCGACCGCGCCGCGGGTCAGCGCGGTGAGGCAGCCGCCGGTGTCGAGCGCCGCGCCCAAGTCGCGGATCAGAGCGCGCACGTACGTGCCGCGGCCACAGGCCAGCTCGAACTCGAGCACCGGCCAAGCGTAGCGGCGAACGTGCAACCAGTAGACTTGCACGGGGCGAGGCATCAGTTCCACGGTCTCGCCGGCGCGGTTGCGCTTGTACGCCGGCCGTCCGCCGACTTTGACCGCGCTGATTGCCGGCGGAGCCTGCTTGACGTTCCCTTCAAAACGCTGGCAAGCCGCGCGGACAACGGCTTCGTCCGGCGGCGTAGGGACCGGCACCTCGACCAGCGGCCGATCGCTGTCGAAGCTCTCGCTGGTTACGTCGAGTCGCGCGGTCGCGCGGTAGACTTTGGGCTGATCCATCAACGCCTCGACCAGCTTGGTCGCTTTGCCGAGACAAACGATGAGCACCCCGTCGGCAGCCGGGTCTAGCGTACCGGCGTGACCGCTCTTGCGGACGCGCGTGAGCTTGCGGACGCGATAGAGCGCCTTGGCACTGCTGATCCCGGTCGGCTTGTTGAGATTTATGATACCGTCCATGCCAGCGCGAGCGTAGCCGCCAGCGAGCGGGGCGGGAAGCGCCGCCTCGGAGATTCGGCGGATTGAAGGTTCCAGCGCGTCGGAGAACGCGCCCACTTGTCGGTTTGCCTATTCTTCGCGTATCCTTCGATTAGAACCGATTCCGGAGTGTCGGCATGTTCAGGAACCTGCCGCGCCTGCTGCTCCTGCTGATAAGCGTCGCGGTCGTCGTGTTCGTCATGGGCCTCGGCTGCATCGGCTCGAGCGGCGGCGAGTCTGGTGACGGGGCGTCCAGCGCCACGCGGCGGCAGTTCCCGCTCGAGTCGCTGCCCACCTCGACCGTCAACATCAACGAGCACACGTTCCGCGTCTGGCTGGTCACGACGCCCGAGCAGCGCGAAGAAGGCCTGATGTTCGTGCCCGAAAACGAGATCGCCGACGATCAGGGCATGCTCTTTGTCTTCCCGGATGAACGCTACCAGGGCTTCTGGATGAAAAACACGATCACCCCGCTGGACGTCGCGTTTGCCCGCATGAACGGCACTATCGTCGCCGTCCACACTATGCCGCCGCTCACGCTGCGCACCTTCCCCTCGCTCGAGCCGGCGATGTTCGCCCTGGAAGTGAAAGCCGGGACGTTCGACCGTCTCGGCGTCAGAGAAGGCGACCGCCTCGACATTCCCGACGACGTATTCAAGACGACACCCTAGCGCGACGAATCCACGTACAGGCCCCCGCACCGCGCCGGCCGGACGCCGGCCGCGGGAAGGGGTTGACTGGCTGTCCCACGATTGCACGGTTGCTGCATGGTCTCGGACCCCCCGCGCATCCTGCTCCTCGGTCCCGCGCACGAGCGGTCGCGGGACGTTTGTGAACGCCTGCAAGAACGCGGGCTGCCGCAGAATTCCCTCGTTATCGAACCCTCCCCGACCCACCGCGCGCTCCAGGGGGCCGATGTGCTCGTCTGCGTCCTCGACCCGAAAAACACCGACGCCGACACCGACCGGTTAGCCGCCCTGTTGGCCCGCGCGCAGGCCGCACACGTGGCGGCCCTGGTCTGGGGAGTGCCCGATAACTTCAAGCAGCCGGAGGGCGAGTTGACCGAGTGTCTTTCGGCCAATGTCGGCCTCGATGAGGTGGTCAGTCGGCTGACGGCGCTGGCGCGTTACGCTCCCGTCGTCAAGCGGATGGAGAAGGAACTTCAGGGGCTCCAGCGGCTGGGACGCCATCTGAACCGCTATTTCGAGGAGATCGATCACGAGTTGCGTCTGGCCGGCCGGTTGCAACACGACTTTCTGCCGCACGAACTGCCCCAGCTCCCCTCGCTCAAGTTCGCCCAGCTTTATCGCCCGGCGGGGTGGGTGAGCGGCGACATCTTCGATGTCTTCCGCGTCGACCAGCACCATGTAGGCCTGTTCATTGCCGACGCGATGGGACATGGCACCGCAGCCGGCTTGATGACGATGTTCCTGCGCCGGGCACTGGTGCCCAAGCAAGGCCGCGGTGACTCTGAGCGCATCGTGGCACCCGCCGAGGCCATGCGCCTGCTACACGAAGAACTTGCCCGGCAGGACCTGCCGCATGCCCAGTTCGTCACCTCGGTGTATGCGATCCTGGACGTCGAGTCGCTGGAGATTCGCCTGGCGCGAGGCGGTCATCCGTACCCGCTGCACCTGAACGCCGCCGGTGAAATCCGGGAGATGTGCTGCGAAGGCGGGTTGCTTGGCGTTGCCGGGCTTGAGCCCGAATTCGCCGAGCATCACAACCGACTCGTCCCGGGTGACAAAGTCATCTTCTACACCGACGGGCTGGAAGAGCTCTTCATCGCCGGACGCGACCGGCACAGCGAGCAGGCCGAGTACACCGAACACCTGCTCCGCTGGGCGCCACTCGACGCCGACTCTTTTGTCACCGCCATCGGCGATTACCTCGATCAGCAGGAGGGCTCGCTCAACCCGGCGGACGACGTCACGGTCGTCGTGGCCGAAGTGGCTAACTAACGCCGGCGCTTCGCCTCTTACCCCTTCCCGAACCGCCCCCTGTCCGCGTTACAGTTCGGCGTGTAAACTTGTGTCGTTATGTTTGACGCCTTGACCGAGAGCTTTCATGGCGTGTTTCGCAGCATGCGCGGACGGGGCCGCGTCAGCGAGGCCAACGTCCGCGAGGCGATGGGCGCGATCCGCACGGCGCTGCTCGAAGCCGACGTCCATGTCGAGGTGGCCCGCAAGTTCTGCGACGACTGCCTTGAGAAAGCGCTGGGCATGCACGTGATCGAGACGTTGCGGCCCGACCAGGTCATCGTCAAGGTCGTCCACGATGAGCTGGTTGCGCTCATGGGACCGATCGAAACGCGGATCCCCTTCGTCTCGCAGCCGCCCACGATCGTGCTCATGGCCGGCCTGCAAGGCTCGGGTAAGACGACCACCTGCGCCAAGCTCGCCCGCTACTGCATGACGCGCGGCAAAAAACCGTTGCTCGTCGCCGCCGACCTGAAGCGGCCGGCAGCGATCGATCAGCTCGAAGTGCTCGGCCGGCAGCTCGGCGTACCGGTTTACGCCGAGCGCGACCACCACAGTGCCGTTCGCGTTTGCCGCAATGCCGCGCGCCAGTCGCGCAAGCAGGACCGCGACGTCGTGGTCCTGGACACGGCCGGCCG
>JBHHZX010000090.1:0-11697 GCA_046758265.1 Phycisphaerae bacterium | reverse complement strand
GGCGGCGCCGGGGGGAAGTTTCGGGACGCAAGGACCGAGAATCTTCGAGTCGCGCGAATAGAACCAGCGTCGTGCCTGTTAATCAGGGTGGTCGGCCCGCGAGGCCGGCGAGGGCCTTTGGGCAGGGGGATCGGCTGCGGTCGCTCTACGCCCGGATAACATTTTTCGCTCGTAACCCGTTTATCCGTTGATGGTTGCGAGAAAGAACTTGACGGACACTGTTTATGGGCGCATAATGTGGACTGAAAGGGTGCGATTTAGGCCCCTGGACTCGTTACCGTCTCTGGGGGAATCCCAGTCGTGACCCTATTCATGGAAGCGTGGGGGCGGCGTCCGCTTGGCGTCGACAATGCCAGACGAGGCCGCGCGTGCCCGCGAACCGACTGCTGCTTGGTTCGTATCCATAATGGCAGCGAGGTTGATAGATTATGAGGCACTCGAAGGATGCCAAACCGACTCGCCGACGCTCGAATTCGGCTCTGCGCAAGCTTCAGCCGTCATGCAAGCCACCGACCGGAGCGGTGATGCGGAAGCTCTCGGCCAGTGAAGCGCAGCGGTTGCGGCTGCGCCTGGTGGAGCCGCTGGAATGCGTCTATACGCGGCTTTTCTTGAAAGCCGGCGCGGAAGAGCGCTTCGCTCGCAGCGTCAAGCAGTCGCAGAGGGGGGCGCCCCGCTCGGTCAGCGGTCGCGTGGAAGCGAACTCATCCAGGTCGCGATCGTTATCGCGGGACGAAGAGCTGGACCTGTTCCTGTGTTACAACTATTGCCGCTACCGCCTCATGAAGATTCTGAGGGCCCACGCTGGCAAGCGGCTGCCCAAGACGGCGACGCGCGAACTGCTGAAGTGGGATCAGGCCGCCCTCGACGTTCGCGATGAGATCGTGCAGGCCAACCTCGGCTTGGTACCGTCGATGGTTGAGCGCTCCCGCCTGACCGGCGTGGATTTTGCGGAGCTGATCAGCGAAGGGCAACTCGCGCTGCTGCGCAGTGTGGACAAGTTTGATTGCTTGCGCGGGTTCAAGTTCAGCACCTATGCCTGCCGAGCGATCCTGACCAGCATCAGCCGGGCGGTTGCACTGATGGCGCGGCATCGCGCGCAGTTTCCGACCGAATACGACCCCGACCTGCAGAAAAGCGACTTCCTGGAAACGAAACGCGACGACGTGGAGGCCTCCTGCATCCAGGAGTTGGCCGACATTCTCGCGGACAATTCCGCCGACCTGACCGTCACCGAGCGGCGTGTGCTCTTCGAGCGTTTCGGCGTGCGCGGTACCCGCGGGAAGAAGGCCGCCTCCGATACAAAGACACTGCGACAGGTGGCGGAGGTTTTCGGCGTAACCAAAGAACGCGTTCGTCAGATTCAGAATAGAGCGCTGGCGAAGCTGCGCGTCGTGCTCGACCAGGAGGTGTTCGTAGCATAGCAGCATTCGTGGCATAGAAGCATCTACCGATCCTGTTCCTCCTTCGCAACGACCGCGCCGCGGGCCACCTTACCGGCTGACGGCGCGGTTCTTTTGGCTTGGTGAGCGCGCGCCGCAGGAGCAGGTTGTTCGCGGCTGAGGTGTGGGTGGGCCGGCCACGCATCCCATCCGTCCGATAAGCAAGAGTGTTCGCGGTATTCGGACGGCGGCCGGCGGGCCAGGGCGCATCGTAGCGTTGACGCGCAGGGGCGCGGGCACATAGCATAGGGTGCCAACGGCGGGCCGCCTTCGCGCGGGTTTCGACGCTCGAACGGTTGGAAGGGATTTCATGCAATCGATCATGCCTCGTATGCCGCTCTGCTTACTCGCCGTCGTCACGGCAGCCTCCTCGAACCTCCCGACGCTTGCCGAGCAAGTCGGGGCCGATGCTGGGCAGACACTGGCCGGTGCCGTTGATCCGCGCGGGTTGGAAGTTCTCAGCGTTCGCACCCCGTCCGGCGTGGCGCGCTTCTACGTGCAGGAGCCGGATGCGCCGGCGAGCGCGGCGTGGCGCGACGATGCGCAGCGGGCCGACAAAGCTGGAAACATTCCCGAGCCGACCCCCGGCTTCGAGCTGACGAGTCGGATCGTCGTGCGAAGCGACAATCCCGAAGCGCTCGATGCGTTTGCGTCCGGTGCTCCGGGACTGGTGGTGGAGCCGCTCGCGGCCGTGAGCGGGTATTGGATGGTCACCGCCGGCTCGGTTCGTGAGGCGACGCGGGTGGCGGACGTGTTGGCGGCTCAACCGCAATTGGCGGAGGTCTATCTGGACTTGACGCCCCCGCGGTCGTTGCGAGACCTGCCCAACGACCCGAGCTTCCCGCAGCAGTGGCACCTGAAAAACGACCTGGACCCGCTGTTCGATGTGAACGCGGAGGCGGCGTGGGATGCGGGTTACACCGGGGCCGGCGTGGTGCTCGGAATTGTCGAGGGTGGCTGGCAGCACGATCACCCGGACCTGGCCGACAACTATCACGCCGCCGCCTCGCAGGGGGGTGGAAGCGTCACCTCCCACGCGACGAGCTGTGCGGGGGTGGCGGCGGAAGTCGCCAACAACGATCTGATGGGAGCCAGCGTGGCGTACGGTGCCGGGCTTTCCGACCTGATTTACGGCACGGCGGCGGAGACCGCCGCCGCCCTGGCATACCGCAACGATCTGAATGATATCAAGTCGAACTCCTGGGGGCCGCCCGACATCGGAAGGATCTACTACATGCCCTCGGTGGTGCGCTCCGCCATCGAAGAGAGCGTCCTCAGCGGCCGGGGAGGGCTCGGGGAGGTGTTCGTCTGGGCGGCCGGCAACGGCGGGACCAGCGACCGCGTCGATTACGACCCCTACGTTGCCAGCCGCTTCACGATCGCGGTCGGAGCCATCGGTGATGCCGACGTACGGGCTACGTACAACGAGACCGGGTCGTCGATGTTGGTGGTCGCGCACTCCAGCGGCAACACGCGCAGGATTCACACGACCACCTCCTTCAGCGGTTGGACGACGAGCTTCGGCGGCACCAGCGCCGCCTCGCCGCTCGCTGGGGGCGTCGTCGCGCTGATGCTCGAGGCGAATCCGGGTTTGACCTGGCGTGACGTACAGCACGTGCTGATCGAGTCGGCCCGCAAAAACGATTCTGACCACGCGGACTGGACCACGAACGCGGGCGGCTACGAGATTAACTACAACTACGGTTTCGGCGCGGTGGACGCCGGTGCCGCCGTCGGGGTCGCCGAGACCTGGCTGAACGTCCCGCACGAGCTGGTCGTTGACACCGGCGTGGTCGCCGTGAACACCCCGATCCCGGATAATGATCCGACCGGGGTGACGGAAACGGCAAGCATTGCCGAAAACATCCGCATCGAGACCGGCGAGCTGATCCTCAACGTGCAAACGACCTTCGTCGGTGATTTGGAGATCGCGCTGACCGGCCCGTCGGGAACCGAGTCGGTCTTAGCCCAACAGCGGGGCGGCGACGGTCAGGACGATTACGTGGACTACATCTTCACCTCGTTCCGCCATTGGGGGGAAGAGTCGGCGGGTGACTGGACGATCGACGTCTCCGATCGCGCCGGCGGTGATCTGGCGACCTGGATCGACTACCGCCTGATTCTTTACGGCACGCCGGTTTGTCCCGGCGACCTGAACGGAGACGGCGCGATCGGGCTGACGGACTTGGCGGCACTGCTGACGGCGTACGGTACGTGCGAGGGACACGCCTCCTTCGATCCCGCCGCCGACTTCGACAACACCGGCTGTATCGACCTGGCGGATCTGGCCTATCTGCTCTCGCTGTATGGTGAGAGCTGCTCGTAATTTCTGAGGGCAAGTTTCAGGGATCTCAGCAGGCGTCGCCCGCGGTTGTTTCTGCGCGCGATCAGCGGGGGCTCGGTTGCGGATACACTTGCGGAATTGCGCTATCAAATCCGCGCCGCAGCGCGCGCAGCACGACCACGAGCTCGTCAGAGGCCGGGCGGCCGATCGTGCTGGGACGGCCTTTGACGACGCGAATGCGGCGATCGGAATACGCCAGCTCTGCCCAAGCCTGGACGGAGTAATCCGCTAGTACCGCCGCACCAAACATGGTTGGCTTAGCCGGTTGAGGGCGAACCCACCTCGGCAGGGGCGGCGCAACGACCGCCGTACCGTCGAGAGCCGCGTCGATCCTCGTACGCAGCTTTTCGAAGAACTCGCTGCTCGCGGTGGTCGCGCGTTCGTATTCGTCGTATTTCTGGAAGAAGGGCGAGTAGCGCGCCTGCCAACAAGCGACACCCAGCAATAGCAGCAGCGTGACGGTCGCTGCGACCCGCGCCGGCCGTCTTCCCCGTCGCAGCGCCCCCGCCAGAGCGTCCGTCGCCGCCGCGAAGAAAACTGCGAGGCCGACAACCGGCAGAAACAGATACCAGGCTTCAATCTGTGCTGCCGCGACGTACGTGCCCGACACCAGGACGACCCACAGGATGCCGAACAGCCCTGTCCGGCTCGGGCGTCGCGCGGCGACCGCCGCGGTGTTGCCGGAGCGCCGCTTCGCATGCATCAAAACGCCAGTGATCACCAAGCCCAGCAGGGCACCGCCCGCCAACCACGCCGCAAAGCTCGTTTCTTGCATGACCGGCTGTGGCGAGATCAGACGCCTAGCGATTTCGATGATTGCGGAGGGGAAGCCAACCGGGCCGTCGCCCAGACCGGCCAGCCTGTGGCCCCCCAGGCTGCCGAGGACGGCGAGGCGCGCCGCGACCATCGCTGCGGCGACCACGATTTGCGGGACGATCGCGATCGCCGCATGCAGCGCCCGCTTCCAGACGCTGCTGCGCGGCGAGTAAAGCAGGACCGCGAGAAAGGCCAAAGCGGGCAGGATCAACCCGGTTTCCTTCGACGCGATCGCCAGCAGTCCGAAGACCGCCGGCAAGATCGGTGGCCGCTTCATTGCCAGTGCTTTTGGTGACAACTGGCAGGTCAAAGACAACGCCAGCCACAGGCCGCATAACAGGTCGGCTCGCCGCGGCGGGACGGGGACCACCTCAAAGTGCGTGGGATGCAAAAGGAAAAACAACATTCCTGCCAGTGGTGCGATCAACGCTCGGGGTCCGGCCAGACGCCGCACGAGCGCAAAGAGCGCCACCGCGCATGCGGCGAAAAGCAGTGCGTTTGTGAGTTGGCAGCCGACCGGCTGGAGTCGCCAGATCGCGTAGTCCAGCGCGAATGAGAAGTTGAGCAACGGGCGGTAGAAATCGTGAGCATACCGCCCGTCCATGAGCTTCTCGGTGAAATTGCCGGTGAAGTCGGCCGGCGACTGGACGCGGCTCGTAACGATAATCGGGTAGCTGTCATAGCCCAGCAGCCCGTAGTGTCTCGTCTGGGTGAAGATCAGCGCGAAAGCGACGAGCGCAATTGCCGCCGGAACAGGCGCGACGCCCCACGGCGACGGTGCGCGTTTCGGTTTCGAATGTTGTTCGTGGTGTGTGCGTTCGGTGGCAGGCTCGGGCGCTGAATCCGGTGGCATGTTCATTCTCAGTGGCCCGCGCCAGTGTCCGCGATTACGGCACGGATTGGCAGTCTGTCTGTTCCATCGGTCGCAGCAACGACGCGAAAGCAGGCTCGATGATACTGCGGCCACACGGCACACAAAACCTGATAAGCCTGCAAGGTGCTTTGCTCGGCTGTAGCTCGAGATCACGGTGGTTGCCTGCGCAACGGCCGCAGAAAGCCCGGCTGAAGCCGGCTCGGAGGAGAAGATGTGAACCTGTGCGGGCCAAACTTCCACCGACTGAAGTCGGCGGCAAAAGCCGACCGGCTGAAACCGGTCGGCCACCACAAACCTAGACCAAACCCGCTTCGCTCCGGCAAGCCGTCTGATGCGCTACCTCGTCAAATCTCCGCGCTGCGAACCACGCCGACGCCCGCGTGCGTCATCTCTTGAATTGCTCGGGGGCCGTCGCCGGGGTGGAGCTCGACCGCCCGACAGCCGTCTTCAATGAGAAACGTGCGGAAGCCGAGGTCGGCGGCGTCAAGGGCGGTGAACTTCACGCAGTAGTCCGTCGCCAGGCCGAGGACGTAGACGTCGCGAACGCTCCGCTCTTTGAGGTAATCGTCGAGGCCGGTCGATCGGCGGCGGCCGTTGTCGAAGAAGCCGCTGTAGCTGTCGATGCCGGGGTCGCTGCCCTTCTGAAACACGCGCGCCACCCGGCTGGTGTCGAGGTCGCTTGCGAACGCGGCCCCCCGCGTGTTCTGGACGCAGTGCACCGGCCAGAGGATTTGGCGGAGGCCATGGAGGTCAATGACGTCGCCCGGCCTCTTGTCGGGATGATTGGCCGCGAAGCTGTCATGGTCGGGCGGGTGCCAGTCCTGCGTGGCGACGACCAGGTCGAGCTTCGGCGAGACCGCATTAGCGACGGGGATGACCTCCTCGCCTTTCGGAACGGCCAGCGCCCCGCCGGGCAAAAAGTCGTTTTGCACGTCAACGATGATCAGGGCTGGTTTCATACTGCCTTGCTTAGAGCCTATCCCACAACTGTGGGACAGGTTTCTAACCTGTCTCCTGACCGGTTGAAAACCGGTCCCACAGAGGTTGTGGGATAGGTTCTTAGAGCGCCCAACAGAACTCCTCGTTCCCTAGGAGTCGAAGCCTCATCCGTTCTCTCCGCGCGCCTGCAAGATGAGCTCTGTCCTGAGCTCGTGCAGCCCCCTTTCCACTCCCACCGGATACTGGTGCGGGTTGATGAAGCGCGTTATGCCGGCGTGGAATCGGCTCAGTTGGTCTTGTGCACGCTGCCGCGCCTCGGGCAGCGGCGGCACGTCGTAGACGCGCTTGCCCCGGCGGAAGATGGGGGCGAGCAGGTCGGTGTACGCGGTGCCGGCCGGGATTCTCTTTCGCCGCGTCGGGTCGATCGGGTCGATCAGCGTGCAGCCCTCGCCCACGCCACGCTGCTCATCGTAAATCATGTCGGCGATGAATTCGTCTTCGTCGTAGAAGCGGCGAACTTGGTGGATGCCGGGGGTCGAGGTTTTGATGGCCTGCTCGGAGACCTTGAGCTTGTAGGCCCAAGGCTCGCCCGGTTTGCGGACGGCCGTCAGCTTGTAGACGCCGCCCATCGCGGGTTGGTCGTGCGCGGTCGCCAGCCGCGTGCCGACGCCCCACATGCCGATGGTCGCACCCTGCTGCTTCAAACTGGCGATGATGTGCTCGTCCAGGTCGTTGCTGGCGACGATGAGGGCGTCAGGGAAACCGGCCCCGTCCAGGATCTTGCGGGCCTCGATGCTCAGATAGGCCAGGTCGCCCGAGTCGAGCCGGATGCCGATCATTCTGTGCCCGCGTCGCCGGAGGGCCCGGCCGATCTCGACGGCCCGACGGACGCCGGCGAGCGTATCATAGGTATCGACCAACAAGACGCAGTTGTTCGGCATCGCCTTGGCGTAGGCCTCGAAGGACTCCTGTTCGCTGTCGAAGGCCATCACCCAACTGTGGGCGTGTGTGCCCCTGACGGGGATATCGAAGAGCTTACCGGCCAGGACGTTCGAGGTGGCGGCGCAGCCGCCGATGCATGCGGCTCGGCTGACCGCCAGCCCACCGTCGATGCCCTGGGCCCGCCGCAGTCCGAACTCGAGCACCGGTTCGCCACGCGCCGCATGACAGATTCTCGCCGCCTTCGTCGCGATCAGCGTTTGAAAGTTGATCAGGTTGAGCAGCGGCGTTTCCAGGATCTGGGAGGCAATGATCGGGCCGCGGACGCGAACCAGCGGTTCCTGCGGGAAAACCACCGTGCCCTCGGGGATGGCGTCCACGTCGCAGGAGAAGCGCAGCGCGGCGAGGTAGTTGAGAAATGCGGGCTCGAACAGCGGCCGGTCGTCGTTGCCGCGCAGCTCTGCCAGGTAAGCGATGTCGGTGTCGTCAAAGTGAGAATTCTCCAGAAGATCGACGACGTACGCCAGCCCGCAAGCGATGCTGTACCCGCTGTTGAAGGGATGTTTCCGAAAGAACAGGTTGAACACCGCCTCCCGGTCGCTTACGCCCGCCTTCCAATAGCCGTAGGCCATGGTCAGCTCGTACAGGTCGGTGAGCAGCGCCAGCGACGAGCGGTAGATTCTGGTCGGGACGCTCATGCGAACATCTCCTGCAGAATTGTAGTGTAGGCCGCCAACCGGAGGCGTCCATCAGCATTCGGCTGGGCGGCGACGCCTCAACCTGGAATCAGCGTTCCGCATTCGGGGCGTCGTCCGCTGATGCTGCTGCGAGATCGTAGCTGTTGCCGATGCCGCCGCTGTCTGCGGGCGTGGCGAGCTTGGATTCGCCTCGGCCGCCGATCACCGGTATCTTCTGACGGTTGATCCGGCACCATTCGCGGAGGTCGTTCGCATGTTCGCCATCGCTTTGATTGTGATAGGGATCGTGCTTCTGCTCGTCGTGCAGCGGTTTGCCGACACGGTCGGCGCGGCGGAGAGTCACCCATTTAGCGTGCACGATTTGTGGGTGATGGAACGCATCAGTGACCCGCAGGGCTCGCCTGACGGCCAGCGGATCGTGTTCACAAACCGCGTGACGAATTTGGAGAAGAACAAGGGCGTCAATGACTTGTGGCTCGTGAACGTGGACGGCCGCGGGCTGCGCCGGCTGACGACACACCCGGCGGGCAGCCACAGCGCGCGCTGGTCGCCCGACCGGAAGTGGATCTGGTTCCTCTCGTCGCGGTCGGACTCGTCACAGGTGTGGAAGATACGGCTCGACGGCGGCGAGGCGGAGCAGGTCACCGATCTGCCGCTCGACGTGAACGGGTTCCTCCTGTCGCCCGACGGGACGCACCTGCTGCTCGCGATCGACGTGTTTCCCGATTGCGAGAGTCTGAAAGCAACAAAGGAGCGGCTCGACGAGATCGAGAAGCGCAAGGCCAGCGGGCGCGTCTATGAGAAGCTGTTCATTCGACACTGGGACACGTGGAAAGACGGGCGACGCTCGCATCTGTTTACTATGCCGGTCGCGGGTGAAGAGCCAATTGACTTGATGAAGGGCATGGACGCCGACGTGCCCTCCAAGCCGTTTGGCGGGATGGAGGAGGCGACCTTTACGCGGGACGGCAAGGCCGTGGTCTTCGCCGCGCGCAACGTCGGACGTGAGGAGGCCTGGTCGACACAGTTCGATCTGTACGAGGTGCCGGTGGACGGCTCGGCGCCGCCGGAGTGTCTGACCGCGGGCAATCAGGCCACGCTGACGAACCCAGTGTTTTCGCCGGACGGCAAGACGTTGGCCTACCTGGCGATGAAGCGGCCCGGTTGCGAGGCGGATCGGTTGCGGATCGTCTTACGCCCGTGGCGGGGTGGGACAGGCGTCTCGCCTGTCAAACCGCGCGTGCTGACCGAAGCGTGGGACCGATCCGCCGCCGGGATTACATGGTCGAACGACGGCCAGACGATCTACACGCACGCCGACAATCTCGGCCAGCATTCGCTCTTTGCGGTGCACGTTGACAGTGGTGAGGTGCGCACGCTTGTGAAGGATGGGAAGGTGTTTTCGCCGGTCGCGGCCGGCGATCTGGTCGTCTTTGGGCTGAACCACCACCGCAGCCCGGTCGAGCTGCACACCGTGAGGGCCGACGGCGGCGACCCGAAGCAGATCACGAACATCCACGCCGAGAAGCTCGCCAAGCTGCGCATGGGCGAGAGCGAGCAGTTCACCTTTAAGGGCTGGAACGACGAGGAAGTGTATTGCTACGTCGTCAAGCCGGCCGACTTCGACCCGGCAAAGAAGTACCCCGTTGCGTTCCTGATTCACGGCGGGCCGCAGGGCTCGTTCGGCAGCGACTTCCATTACCGCTGGAACCCGCAGGTCTACGCCGGCGCCGGCTACGCCGCCGTCATGGTCGATTTCCACGGCTCGACCGGTTACGGGCAGGCGTTCACCGATTCCATCAACGGTCATTGGGGCGACCGGCCGCTCGAGGACTTACAGAAGGGGCTCGCCGCCGCGCTGGAGCGCCACCCGTGGATGGACGGCGAGCGCGTCGCGGCGCTGGGGGCCTCGTACGGCGGCTACATGGTCAACTGGATCGCCGGCAACTGGCCCGACCGCTTCCGCTGCCTGGTCAACCACGACGGCAATCTGTGCGACCGGCTGGCGTACTACGACACCGAGGAGCTGTGGTTTCCCGAATGGGAACACGGCGGCCCGGAGTGGGAAAACCGGGAAGGCTACGAGAAGCACAACCCGATCAACTTCGTGAAGAACTGGAAGACGCCGATGTTGGTGATCCACAGCGCCAGCGACTTTCGCGTGGTGGATAGTCAGGGCGTCTCGACGTTCACGGCGTTGCAGCGCAGGGGCATCCCGAGCAAGCTGCTGTACTTCCCGGACGAAAACCACTGGGTCCTCAAGCCGGCGAACAGCATCCTGTGGCACGAGACGGTGCTCGGCTGGCTGGATCAATGGACGAAGATGTAGCGGCCGGGCCCTGCACCGGCCGTCGGATGTAGCGGCCCGCGTCTCGTCGGCCGTTGTGAGCGACGAAGCGACGAAGGGAGGCACGAAGACAGGGAGGCGCGCGGCCACGAACTGGCCGCCATGGCGGGTGACCCAGGCTTGGGGCCTAGGGCACTAATAGCAGTGTCGGCGTGCGCCACCGCCGACAGAAACAGAAGCCGTCCTGTTCGCATCGCGTACGTCGCGCAGCCTGAAAGCCTGTGGCCGCTGGGCTCGCTTGACGCCGCGCGCCGCAGGATGGGGTGACGGAGGACAACCATGAAACCACGACTCGCGACCGTGATTGCGATTCCGGGGGTATTGGCCGTCGTCATACCCGCCTCGGGCGCTTTCGACGACGATTTCACCGGAGCGACGCTGCGCGTCGACTACTACCACACCGGCACGGCAACCGAGGAGCACCTGACGCTTGACCGTGTGCGCGTGGAGGGCCCGTGGCCGGGAAGCCGGACGCAACTGATCGACACCACCGACCTGGGCAAGTACCTGGTGGAGGTCGTGGACCGCAAGACGAACCGGTTGCTCTACAGCCGCGGGTTCTGCAGCATCTTCGGCGAATGGGAGACCACCGGGGAAGCGCGCCAGGGCACTTGGCGCACCATACCTGAGGCGCTGCGCATCCCTGAGCCCCGTCAGCCGTTTCAACTCAGGATTCGAAAACGCGACCGCGAGCAGGCTTTCCGGGAGATCTGGAGTGTCTGCATCGATCCCGACTCGAAGTCGGTAGATCGCCCACCGCTTCCAACGCGGGACGCCTGGGTCCTGATGGAGCACGGCGCCGCTTCGTCCAAGGTTGACCTGGTCGTGCTGGGCGACGGCTACTCGGCGGAGGAGATGGACAAGTTCCGGGCCGATGCGGAAGGCATCGTAAAAGCGCTGTTCGACACCGAGCCCTTCGCATCACGCAAGCAAGACTTCAACGTGCGCGCCATCAACGCGCCGGCGGAACGATCGGGCATTACCCGCCCGCATGCCGGGGTCTTTCGCACCACACCGCTGGGGACCCGCTACAACATATTCGACATGCGCCGCTACGTTCTCACCTTTGACGATCGTGCCTGGCGGGACGTGGCGGCGGCGGTGCCCTACGACTTCGTTCTCATCCTGATCAACGAGCAGGAATTCGGCGGCGGGGGCATCTTAAACCTCTACGCCATCACCGCGGCCGGCTCGGCGTCCGCGCCCTTCCTCCTCGCCCACGAGTTCGGCCATGCCTTCGCGGGGCTGGCGGACGAGTACTACGTGGCGACCGCCATCGACGAAGACGTGGTCGGCCGGAA
>JBHHZX010000089.1:0-11700 GCA_046758265.1 Phycisphaerae bacterium | reverse complement strand
ACCCTCGCCGATCATGGTCTGATGGTCGATGATGCAACCGGTGTTCAGGATTACCGAGTCGCCGATCTGACAGTTCGCGCAGACCACCACGCCCGCCGCGATTACCACGTTTCGCCCGATCGCGGCGTTGTAGGCCAGCGTGGCGGAAGGATGGACGGCGCTGATCAGTTCGAGCCCGGTTCGCTCAACTTGACGGGCAAGTCCGCGACGCGTCCCATTGTCGCCGATCGCGACGATCACTCCGCCGATGTCCAGCTCGGTTCGCAGATGTTCCAGGTCGCCGATGCCCCCGCAAACGGGGGTGCCGTCCACACGGCGGCCGTGAATTTCGGGATTGTTGTCCAGGAATCCGACGACGTCGTAGCACCGGGCCTGGAGGAGAATGTCGAGCACGACGCGGCCGTGTCCGCCGGCGCCGAGTATCAGAACGCGCCTGTTGGCCTTGCCGGTACTTCGCCGCATACCAGTCTATCGGGATCAAGGCAATGCTGACCGAAGTGCGGCCCGCTGGCGCCGCGCGGATCTTGGCAGTGGCCGAGTCTGTTCTACAAGCGCTCTTCGTGACGCGCCTGTGGGTCCCGAATAACTCCGTGAGCGGTTGCGGAGAACCCCCATCTCCCTGTAAGTCCGAACACAATATCGGCCGATAATAGCTTTCAAAGCGGATGAACCCCGTTTCGCGCGGCGATCGAACCAAGGGCGGCCTCGAGCGTAAGTACGGCTGTTCGACGAGTCGTTTGGGAATCCCCGCGATTGCCTTCGTTTGACACGCAGCGCAGACGCCGTTTAACTCACTCTCTTCGTACTACGGAACTCGGGTGTGTCCTGTGGTTGTACGCGACTCCTGCATCGTACCTCCGGCGCAATGGTTGCCGGAAGCCCGTTCTGGCCTCGCGTTGGGCTGCCTGTAATGCGTAATCGACCTAAGACTTTGGCGACGCTTTGCGTGTGTTTCTGTGGGGGGATGCTGCCGGGGTTGTTGATGGGTTGCGCCATGCTCCCCCCGAATAGCTTCCTCGACCCCACAAAGGTAGGTATGTTCCCCCTCGATTACCGTGAAGGGGGCATCCGCCGTGTTCTGACCCCGCGCGAGGGGCCGATCGGGTTAGCCAACGCCACCGAGCCCACGCCGGAAGACCTCGTCGCTGTCTACGAGGAGTACCGCATCAGGGAACTCGACGCGGTTGTGATCAGCATCGAGGATTTTCTCCACACCGGCGTCCCGTATCAGTTGGCGTTGGAAGTCGACCCCACCGGTCACATTCGTCTGCCCCAACTCGGCCTGATCAAAGCCGCCGGGATGACCGAGCGCGAACTGGAACAGGAGCTGCGCACGCGTGTCCAGGCGGCCGGCATTCTGCCCGACCCCATCGTGCAGGCCTTCATCACCACCAAGCGCCAGCAAGTCTTCAGCGTGATCGGTCAGGTCTCCCGGCCCGGATCCTACCCCTTGGTCCAGCCCGACACCCGTCTGCTGGAAGTGCTCGGGTTCGTCGGCGACATTGGGCCCTTGGCGAAACGGCTCTATGTCGTGCGGCGAACGGAGCCGGGGCCCAGGGCCGAACTGGAAGAACCCCTGCCGCCCGTAGAGGATGAGGGCCTGATTATTCCGCCGCCTGTTGACAATGACGACGCGTTCGAGAGCACCCTGTTTGCGCGGCTTGGCGAGTGGTCGCAGGAGCCGCCGCCCACGCAGCCCGCTGCCCCGCCCGAGGAACAGGATTTTGAGGAAATCATTGCCCCGCGTGGGCAGGCCACGCAACCTGCCTCCCGGCAGGCGCCCCCACAGGCCGAGCGGCGCTTCGCCCCGCTCATTTTCGATCCGACGACCGGTACCCTCAAAGAAGTGCCGACCGAGCAGCCTCTCGCGCCGCCGCAGCCCCCAGTGGAGCCGGGTCTTGAGTGGCCGACCGAGCGGCCCGAGTTCGACTGGGAAGAAGTGCCGGAATACGAGCTGACGCAACGCGTGATCGAGATTGACGTCGAGGCGTTGAAGGCCGGTGACCCGCGCTACAATATCGTCGTGCGCAACCGCGACCTGATCAACGTCCCCGTGGATGCGGGCGTGTTCTATGTGATGGGTGAGGTCGTCCGGCCCGGCGTCTATGCCTTCGGCGGCCGGGAGATCACCATCAAACAGGCGATTGCGACGGTGGGCGGTTTCCGCCCGCTGGCCTGGCCGGCGCGCTGTGAGATCATTCGCCGCGAGAAGGGCACTGACAAGCAAATCACGCACCCGGTCAACCTCGACCGTGTTTTTGCGGGACTGGAAGAGGACATTCTGCTGCGCGACGAAGACATCGTGAACGTCGGCACGGACATCCTTGCGCCGTTCCTGTTTGTCATCCGCAACTCCTTCCGCTTCACCTACGGTTTCGGCTTCGTCTACGACCGCAATTTCGCCGACAAAGACGCCTTCGGCGCGAAAATCAACCCGCAGATTCTGGACATCCAACGTCGGCAGCAGCGCGGGTTGCCGTTCTAGGAGAAACTGCAAGAATGGCATCGGCCGCGACATCCTCGCCTGCCATCACCATCGAATTCGACCGCCCGACCCAGATTCGCACGGTCGTTGTCGGGCTGGCGTTCACCGCCGTCTTCTACAACGTGCTGCTCAATCTCGGCTACTGGTGGTACCACTCGGCCGACTGGTCGCACGGGTGGCTGATTCCCTTCTTCTCCGCGTACCTGGTGTATCTCCATTGGGATCGGGTCAGGCGCGCGCCGCTTCGCTACACCTGGGTCGGCCTGGTGCTGCTGCTCGCGGCCCTGGCCGTCTACCAGTATTCGCTCTGGGGACTGGTGATCGGGTACCTGCGGCCCTTCTCGATGCTCATCTGCCTGTTGGGCGTCATCATTTTTCTGTGCGGCCTGCCGATCGTTCGGCAGGTTTGGGTGCCCTGGCTGTACCTGTTTTTCGCGGTTCCGATCCCGAAGGGATATTATTTTGCGTTGACCGATCCGCTGCGGCGGATGGCCGCGATCGTGGCCACTAACGTGCTCAGCCTGTTTCCCGGCCTGGATATCGAGAAGATCGGTTCGACGATTCACTACGCTTACGGGGGCCAGAGCGGGGTCCTCGGGGTGGCCGACGCGTGCGCCGGAATGCGCAGCACGATGACGCTCTGCGCGCTGGGGGTGGCCGTAACCTTTATCTCCGATCGTCCCTGGTGGCAGCGTCTGATCATGATTGCCTCCTGCGTCCCGATCGCCGTGTTTTCCAATTTCATTCGCGTCACGACCACGTGTGTGCTGCACATTTTCGTCGATCCGAAATACGCCACGGGTACGTATCACACCGTCCTCGGCCTGGTGACGCTCCTGATCGCGGTCGGGATTTTCAGCGGCCTGGGCTGGTTGTTGAGCAACTTGTTCCTCGAAGAGCCCGACGAGGAAACCGCGGAAGAACAAGGCGCGTAAGTGTGCCCAGCTTGGGAACGGAGCTCGCGCGAGCATGGCGGACCGGCCAACCACGAACGGCAGTACGATCGAGGCGCGGCCGGACCCCACAGACGCTGCCGAGCCCGCGCTGTGGCCCGCTCGCGCTCGTGCGACCGCGTGCCGCAAGACCACGCCACGCTTCTATGTCTGTGTCGGCATTCTGCTGCTGGCGGCGGTGAGCATGCAGAGTTTGGTGCGCTGGTTCGAGGTTACCTTTCGCAAGCAGCCCATTCCGCTCAAACGCTCGCTGGACGCGTTGGATCGGGACAAGCTCTTGCCGGAATACGAGCCCCACCGGATTCAACCCAGACAGCTCAGCTCGGAAGTTCTCAAAAACCTTGGCACCGAAGAATACCTGCAATGGAGCCTCAGAGACCGGGATCGCGACCGCAACGATCCGACCGCGGTCGTTCGCCTCTTCATCACCTACCACACCGGTCAGCCCGACATGGTCCCGCACAATCCCACGGAGTGTCTCCACGCGGCCGGCATGACCCTGCGGAAGGAGACCCGGATCGAGGTAGCGGTGCCCGCGCCCGACGGCGCGCTCGTCCGCATTCCGGTCAGCGTGCTCGAATTCGAGCTGCCGCGGCGCATGGGAGTTCTGCTGCGCGGCAGGGCGGCCGATCCGCCACGCTTGGTCGTAGCGTACTTCTTCTACGCCAACGGCCGGTACGTCACCTCGCGCATCGGGGTACGTACGGCCGTGGCGAACCTTTGGGACCGGCACGCGTACTACTCTAAGATCGAGCTCTCATTTACTGACGATGCGTTTCGCAGGCTGCCCAACCGCGAGCAGGCAGAGAAAGCCACCCGCCGGCTGCTGCGAAAGCTTATGCCCATTCTCTGGGAAGACCATTACCAGGATTGGGAGGCGCTTAAGAACGGCACGCCGCCCGTGATCCTCGAACCATAGAGGTATTTGGGAGGTAGCAACCATGGCGAAACGACAAGTGAACAAAAACCTGGTAGCTTTCTTGACGGCCGCGGGGATCGTCCTTGCCGTGATCGTCGTAGCCATTGGGACGGTGAACAGGGCCCGCCGGGACCCTGCCGCAATCGCGGAAAAGGCCGCCGCTCAGGAGCAGGCTGGCAACCTGCGCCGCGCGCTCGCTCTCTACCGTCGTGCCTACAGAAAGAGCGAGGGCGGGAGCGAGGGGGCCAAGTACCTTATCAACGCCGCACGTTGCGCGCGCGAGATGGGCGAGCTGGGGGAGATGTTCGGAGCGCTGCGCAACGCACGTGCGCAATCCCCCGACGATCCGGAGGTGCTCAACGCGCTGCTGATGCGCTATTGGGAAATCCGCAGCTACCCCTTCCTGATCGCCTGGGACGACATCCGGGAATGTGCCGAGAGGCTGCTGCACCCGGAGTTGGAGCCCGACAACCTCTTGGCGCTCGTGTGGAAGTCTGCGGCCCTGGAGCAGTTGAAGGAGGAAGACCCCGCGAATGCCGTCCAGGCGGATAACGTCCTGCGCCAGGCCGTTGAAATCGACCCGACCAGTCCCTTCGTTGCACTGGTGCGGGCGGAACGGACCTGGACACGCGCCCTCGAGCAGGCGCGCCGGGTGTTCCGGGACGGCCGCCAGGCCGACGCCCAAAGGCTCTTGGAAGAGGCCCGCGCCGAGCAGGTCGAGTTCTTGCGGCCCGCCGTCGCCGAACACCCTGACGAGGTCCCGCTTCGAATCGCCTTGGTGCAGGCGCTGGTCGAAACCCAACAATGGGAGGCAAGCCGGACCACGCTGGAAGCGGGTCTTGCTCAACAGCCGCAGGACGCGGAACTGCACTACGCCATGGCCAGCCTCCTGCTTCGGCAGGCCCGGCGGCAATATCAGGATGTCGGGGAGGACGAGGTCCTCGCGCTGGTGAACGAGGGGCTCCAACACATCAACGGGGCAATCGAGCTGGAACGGGCGCTCTACGCCGCCTATAGCTTGCGCGCGGATCTGCAACGGCTCGGTTGGATGAAGGACGGCCGTTGGGCATCCGATTTCGGCGCGTGCCAGAAGGACCTCCTGGAGCCGTTGAAGGCGGCGCTGCGCGACACGGTCGGACTCAGGACTTTTCGCGCCGCGCTCGGCGGCGGCGCCCGCATGTTGCTGATCCGCCAGGCCTTCGATGCCGCCCGCAGCTTCTACCAGCGCGCCCCGGACGAGGCGGTCAGGTCACAAGCCGAGACCTACCTCCGGGTGTTCTTGCAGGAAGGGAAGACGCGCTATCCCGAGCACGCGCTGGCGTCCTCGATGGAGGGTTACGTCGCGTTGATTGACGGGAACGATCGGCTCGCCGTGAAAAAGTTCAGCGAGACGGAGAAGCGCGACGGTACCGGGCTCTTCAGCCGGCCCGCCAGGGAGGAGCTGATCAGACTCTATCGCAAGCTCGGCGAACTCGGCGTGTCCCTGGACTACACCGTCAAACTGATCGAAAGCTATGAGGAGGGTCAACTGGTGCCGCCATCCTGGCTCTATTGGAACCAGGCCGAGGTATTGCTCGAGCTCGACCGGGAGCAGGAGGCACTGGACCTGCTGGACTCCATTGCCACCAGATTCGCCGACGATCCTGCGTGGAAGGATGTTCGCGCGCGGGCTCTGGCGTTGCTGGGCCGGGGCGCGGAGGGGGCGAGACTTTTGCAGGAGGCGCCGCCCGACGACCCACGCAGCCTGTTCCTGCGCGCCGGTATTGCCGAGTATGAGAAGGACTACGACACCGCGGAAACGCTGTTCCGCCAGCTCCTCGAACTGCAACCTGAAGACCCCTTGCCGATTCGCAGATTGATCGGCGTGATGGTTTCTGCCGGACGCTCCGAAGATGCGCTGCGATTCGTGCGGGAGCGGATCGGAAAAACCGAAAACGGCCGCCTGAAGCGTTTGCTGCAAACCTATGAAGTGACCCTCTCGATCACCGACCCGCAAGAGCGTAACCAGAAGCTGCTTGAGATCATCGCCGGGATTCCCGACGACTTTGCGCGCGCGAACCAGTATTTCAGTTTCTGGCTGGCGCAAGACGACTTGGAGCGCGCCGCCAAGCATCTGGATCAGATGGAGAGCCTGCGAGAAGGCGACGTGAACGTCCTCCGGATGCAGTTGGACATGGCCCTGCGCCTGGAAAACTGTGAACGGGCCGCCGCGTACACCACACGCCTGTCCCAGCTCAATGCCGACCAGGTCGGCGGCGCCACGTTCCGCGGCTTGTGTGAGCTGGCCTGTGGCGACCCCCAGAAGGCCCTCAGCGAGTTCCGCGCCGCCGAACGGGAATTCCCGTCCGACTCCAAACTGAAGATCAACGTCGCGCGGGCAATGTTGCTGATGCAACCGCCGCGCTATGACCGAGCGATCCAGACGCTCGAGCAGGCGGTCGAGCTCGACCCACGCAACTTCCTGGCGCACCGGTGGCTGTACCACTGTTACGACCAGACCGGGCGCCGCGAGCAGGGCATTCCCCACCTGGAGGCCGCCGCGGAGCAGGCCGCCAAACTCAGGCTGAAGGACAGCTACATCGAAGCACACGCCCGCCTGCTCGACGAGGAGAAAAACCCGCAGCAGGGCATCCAGGACCGCGAGCAGCTGCGCGCCCAAAACCCTGAGGATGTCGGCAATTTGCTGCGACTGGCGGAATTGTACGGACGGATCGGCGACGAGGCGCGCGCGGAAGAACGCCTGTGGGCCGCCTTCCAGGTTGATCCTTCCAACCTGCAGGTCGCCGGGTTCGGCGCCAACTTCTTCGCCCGGCGCGGAAACCGCGACGCCGGCGAGCAGTTGCTCTATCGCCATATGGCCGCGCTGGAAGGGCTGGAGGAGATCTACGCCCGGGTGCTGCTCGGCCGTTTCTACAGAATTCTGGGAGATCCGGACGGTGCGCTCGCCGCGTATCAGCAGGCCCAGGAGCGCGTCGGTGAGCTGTTTGCGGCTGGCTCGGAAGAGCGCCGCCGCGGCATGGTCCTCAGCGCCTCCGAACTGGCCCAGTTCTACCGCCAGACGCAGCGTTTTCAGGATATGATCGACGCCTATCGGGTCGTGCTGAACCATCTTGATGCGGCTGACATTGCCGGCGTCCAGACTGCCCGCCGCAGCATCATCAGCGGGCTGATGTCACTTCGCCAGTACGGCGATGCCGCCGGGGAAATCGCGGATTACCGACGCGACTTCCCGGACGACCCGGGCGGTCTGGCGGAGGAGGCCAAGCTGCTGATGGCTCGCCGCAGGCTCGACCGGGCCCGCGACGCCCTGTCGCGTGTCCTGGAATTACAGCCCGAGAACGCCTGGGCGTTGTATATGCGCAGTTTGATCTACATTGAGCAGGGCCGTGATCGCTATCCGGCGGCCTATGAAGATCTCTTGCGCGCCAAAGCCATCGCGCCGCGAGCGTTTAATCTCAAACACCGCCTCGACCTGGCCCGGCTCTGTGCCCTCATGGAAAAGCCCGAGCTGGCCGAGACGGAGCTGCGCGAACTGCTCCCGCTCCCGCGCGCCACCCGCGAAGTCGAGCTGCGGCTGATCAACCTGCTGGGCACGACCGACCAGTTCGCAAAAGCCCAGGAGTTCGTCAACGAACTCATGACGCGCGAGCCCGACCAGCCGTTTTGGCCTTATCAGCTCGGTAGATTGCTGATGGCGCGGGGGGAGGCCTCGTCGCGGGCTGCCGGGCGGCTGACGGCTCAGGGGGAACCGGCCGCTGCGGCCGCTGAACGGCGCGAAGCGCAGGGAGAATACTCCGCGGCCGCGGGGCCACTCCAAAAGGCGGTCGCGTTGACCGAGGGCCAGAACCCCGTGTACATCGCAGACTGGATGCTGGCGCTGGCCCGCGGCAACCGCGCCGGTGAGGCGACTCAGAGCTACGAACGCCTTCGCGGCGAAAACCCACAGGCGCTTACGCCGCTCGTTCAGACGTGCGCCGCGGAAGCCTACCTGGTACAGAAGCAGCGCGACCAGGCGGTTGCCCTGTTGGAGGAAGCCCTCCATGCGAGCAGTCTCCAAGGTATCAGCGACGTCCGGCTTGTGGCCGATCGCGTGCTGCGTTTATTGGGCTGGGGCGAGGGTCTGGTCATGTTGCGTCGCGTGCTCGACCATGCCGCCGACCCCAACGCGCAACTGGCTCTGCGCAGCACGCTCGCCCGGTACTTGGCGAGCGCGGAAGATCCCGCCCAACGTGCGGAAGGCCTCAAAATGACCGACGCGGTGCTCGCCGCCGCCCCCAAGGGTGGCCTTCTGCACCTTGAGACCCTGCTGGTACGAGCAATCGCATTGGAGCGCGAGGGCCAGCGTGAGCAGGTGGCCCAGCTCTATGAAGAATGCCTGCGGCTGGCGCCCGATAACCCACAGGCGCTGAACAACCTGGCGTACTTGCTGGCCGACAAGCTCGATCGCGCGGGGGAAGCCCTCCCGTACGCGCAGCGGCTCCAAGACCTGGCGCCCGATAACCCAAACATCCTCGACACCGTCGGCTGGGTCTACTTCAAGAATGGTAACATCGAGCAGGCCGAAGCGGTTTTCCTGGAAGCGTTGCGGATCGATCCCGGCAACGTGCCCGCCCGCTACCACCTGGGACGGGTTTACGCCGATAGTGGAGAGAAGGCGGTCGCGGAGCGCGCCCTCCGCCGCGCGCTCGAGCTGGCCCGCGAACAACAAAACGAGCAATACGAGAAAAAAGCGGAAGAGGCGCTCGGGAAACTGCGCTGATTGCGTCACGCTTGAACGGGGCGGGCGCGTGCCCGGCCCGTCTCACGCTCGGCGCACTGACCCGTCGTCGCGAGGTGTTCCATGACTTCTGTTTCAACGCCGCATCAGATCACCGGTCCACAGCCTTTTGCGATCGGCTCCCCGATCGGTTCTACGACGGTCGCCGGTACCGAAGGCATCAGCTTCGGCGACGTAGTCCGCATTCTCAAGCAGCGCAAGCTGACGGTGATCGTCACGACGATCGTGCTCTACGTGCTGGTGATAGTCGCGACAATCCTGATTGCGATTTACGCACCGGCCTACACGAGCCAGGCGATCTTTGAGCTCGAGCCGCCGAAGACCGGTGACTGGTTGTTGCCGAACGAGGGGCAGGTCAACACCAAGTATATGGAGCAGATGCTCCAGACCGAGGCGCAGAAACTGAAGAACCTGGAGCTGATGCTTAAGGTTGTGGAGCGGCCGGAAGTCAGGGATACCGCATATTTCCGGTGGTACGAAAGCCAGGCGATGCAGGCCGCCATCGGCTTGCAGGACGATCTGACCAGCGCACCGATCCCCAACACGCGGCTGATCCGCGTGGCGCTCTCCTGTCGCGACAAAGCGGAGGCCCGCACGATCGTTAACGCGGTCGTCACCGCCTACCTGAACACGTTCCAAACTCAACTCAAGGATGCCATGCGCAACCAGCACGACGCCCTGAAGAAGACACTGGATAATCTGGTGTACGAGCTGGAACAAAAGCGCAGCGAGTCGCGGAAGTTCCGCGAGGGTGCAGAGATTCCGGCCATGGAGCTGCGCCGTCACGAGGCTCGGCAGTACGTCGTGGCCCTGCGGATCCGCCTCAGCGAAATTGAGGCCACCGTCGCCGCCCTGCAATCGCAGTTGGACACCATCCAAGGCGTTGATCCCTCCCGACTCCCGCTGACCGCCGAGCACCAACTGATTATCGAATCCGACCCCATCCTGCGCTACTGGCGGGCGCAGGTCGAGAACCTCGACGTCGAACTTGCCGCCAGGGCTCAGCAGCTTGGACCCAATCATCGCGACGTCGCCCTACTCCGCCAGCGTCGCCAGGAATACTACGACAAGGAAACCGCCAAGCGCGAGGAATTGATCGCAGTCGTCCGTGCCCGGCAGGTCGAGTTCCTGCGCATGCAACTGGCCCAGGCCCGCAGCGTGCAGGGTCGCCTCCTGGAAGAGTTCGCCGACGTGCAGGCCGAAGAGCGCGACCTGGACCGCAACATCGTGGCCTACGAGCAAATGGCAGACGACGAGTTTCGCCTCGGCGAGCAGATCAGCGAGGTCCAGCTCAAGCTGACCGAGGCCGGCCACGCCATGAAAGATGAATCTCGAGTTCGCCTCCACCTCCGGCAGTGGCCGCAGGAGGCGATCGAGCCGTCGCGGCCGAGGTACATGCCCTACCTGGGCGGCGGCTTCCTGCTGGCCTTGGCCGGCGGAATCGGGCTCGCCTTCCTGCGCGAAATGACCGACAAGGCGCTCCGTACCCCGGTCGATGTGGCCCGCTTCTGCCGCCTCTCAGTGCTCGGCTGCATCCCGTTGCTCGACGACGAAGAAGCGGAAGAAGTCGAGGAGATCGAGGACGCCGTGCGCAAGGCGCCCCACTCGCTCGTCGCGGAAGCCTTCCGCCGGACGCGTACCAACCTCCAGTTCTCCGGTCCGGAGGAATCGCAACGTTCGCTGCTGATCACCAGCCCCAGCCCCGGCGATGGCAAAACTGCTGTAGCGATCAACCTGGCTACGACCCTCGCCCATAGCAGCCTGCGGGTTCTGCTGATCGACTGCAACTTCCGGCGTCCGGCGATCCGCGAGGCCTACGCGGGCACCAACTCCGACGGGCTCAGCAACGTGCTGATCGCCCAGGGCAAACTCGAGGACTTCGTCACCAAGACCGATCTGCCGACCCTCGACGTGCTTTCCAGCGGCCCCATGCCGCCCACGCCCGCCGAACTGCTCGGCTCGGTGCGTATGCGCGAGCTGATCGAGCAAGCCACCAAGGAATACGACCGCGTCATCCTTGACGGCCCGCCCACTCTGCTGATCAGCGACGCCACCGTGCTGGCCATGCAGGTGGACGGCGTCGTGCTCGTCGCGCGGGCCGACGAGAACACCCGCGGCACGCTCCGTCGCGCCCGCGAGCAACTCGAGGGCATCAACGCCCGTCTGGTCGGCGCCATTCTCAACGGCGTCAGGACACGGGCCGGCGGCTACTTCAAGAAGCAGTACCGCGAGTTCTACGATTACACCAGCGAGGAGACCATTCCGGCCGAACTGCCTGTCCCGCCGCCCAACTCAGGGTCCGAAACCCCGGACAAGACCTAGCCGCGAACGTGGATAGCCGATGGCACGCCGCGCAGCGAGTGCCCCGTCCCTCCCAAACACGGCGGCGTTCTGTTCAGCGAACACTCGCAGCGGGTACGATCAGGGCATATGGAGCGCAACCTCAAGCTCACCATCGCCTACGACGGCACCAACTTTCACGGCTGGCAGCGGCAGGCCGGGGTGCGCACGGTGCAGGCAGAAATCGAGGCAGCCGCGCGGCGGGTGGTCCGGCACCCGGTGGAGA